>JBFIUJ010000081.1:0-9646 GCA_041607595.1 Gemmatimonadales bacterium
CCCGATGTAGAGCGCGAAGGAGAGCGCCACCATGACGAACGTCCAGGCGACGACCGTCATGGGGTCTCCTCCCGCTCGTCCAGCTCGTAGCGCCGATCGAGCCGGTTCATGAGCCGGACGTAGACGAAGATCAAGGCGACGAACACGTAGATCGAGCCCTGCTGGGCGAACCAGAATCCGAGCCCGAATCCGCCGATCCGGATCCGGTTCAGCGGCTCGGCGAGGAGGATCCCGAAGCCGTAGGAGACCAGGAACCAGATCGCGAGCAGGACGCCCACGTAGGTGAGGTTGCGCCGCCAGTAGGCCCGGGCGGCCGAGGGGGGGGAGCCGGTCTCGGAGGATCGGTTCGGGGTCGGCATGGGCCTCGGATCGTCCGGTGGAGGGGAGTGAGGCGGGGCGGAATCGCCTAGAGGATTCTCCCGATCGGGCCGGCGCGCAAGGCGGGACCGTCTCGCGCCGGGGAGCGCGGAGACCGACGGGCTAGAGTGCCCAGCGAAGGCCCGCCGAGGCTGATCCGAAGCGCCAGGTCTCGGACACCGGCGCACCCTCCGGGGAGAAGGGCGCCCGGTAGGCCTCGAGCTCGATCCCGATCGCGCGGCCGGGGGCGAGCGGCACCAGCAGGTAGCCCCACGCCCGGAGGGCGAGCTTCCAGGGTCCCACCCCGGCTCCGTGCTCCGCGGTCCGCTGCAGGCCGGCACCCAGGTCCAGCGCCAGGAGCAGCGGCCCGTCGTCGCCCAGCTCCACGTAGGACCCCGCCTCGACGGTCTCGACCAGCCGGGGCGCGAAGTAGCCCGCCGCGGTGGGGTCGGCGTAGCCCAGTCGGTGATACTGGGCCGAGAGCTCCCCTTGCCAACCGATGGGAATCACCAGGGCGCCGTCTGCCCCCCATCGCGTGTTGCGCTCGCCCAGGGCTTCGATGGCCCCGAAGCGCCCGCCGCCGCGGAGGCGGACGGGGCCCAGGGGAATCTCGAGCGCTCCGCGCCCTTCGGTGCGGACCACCTGATTGACCACGAGCAGGGGGCTCGTGCCGAGCGCCAGGCGCTGGCCTCGGAGCTCGAGGGAGGGGCCGCGCTCGGGCGCGCGCCATCGGAGCCTCGCCTCGCCGGTGACCGTGTTCCACGCCTCGCCGCTGTCGGGGTCGAGCCGGATGGCACCGCCGGCGAGCTGGAGTCGCGTGGACGAGTGGGGACGGGCCGAGAGGAAGATCAAGCCGGCGAACCCCGGCGCGGTGTTGAATCCGTCTCCGATCTCGAGCCGGCGTCCGGCCGCTCCGAGCCGGGTCCCGTCGCCGACCGGGAGGTCGGCGCGGAGGCCGAAGCGCGACGTACGGTTCCCATCGGAGTCGCGCTCGTAGCCGGCCAGAGGCTCGACTGCCACCGCGTCCGCCGCCCAGGCCGCGCGCAGTCGGTCGGAGACGTCGTGGCCCAAGGACTGTGCCCGCATCAGCGCGCTGGTCGCGCGACTGGGCCGGCCGGCACGGAGCCATTCCCGTCCCAGGAGCTCCCAGGCCTCGCCATCGCCGGGGTGGGCGGCGAGCCAGTCCTCGAGCACCCTCGCCGCCCGCTCCCGGCGCTCCGCCCGGCTCAGCGCCCGGAAGCGTCCCAGGGCGACGTCCCGTTCCTCGGGCGCGAGGCGGGCCGCGCGGTCGTACCAGGCGAGCGCGGCGCCAAGGTCGCCCTGGCGGGAGCGGGCGTTGCCGACGGCCATGTAGCCCCAGGGGTCCTGGGGCTCGAGCTCGGTATAGCGGCGGAACCAGCGGTAGGCTTCGGCCTGGCTGGGTGCCAGCTGGCCCAACCGGTAGACGGCGCGGCTCTGCGAGGAGTCGCGGGCCAGCGCGGCCTGGTAGAGCCGCTCGGCGGTGGCGAAGTCCCGGGCGGCGAATGCCGAGTCGGCGCGCTGCAGGTCCGCCCCCTGCGCCCTAAGCGGCCCGGCCGCCGTCGCCAGCAGCAGGGCGGCTCCGAGCAGGCGGCGCATCAGCGAGGCGGTGGGGGTCTGCGGACGACCAGGCGCGCGACCTGCACCGCGCCCAGCACGGTGCCGAGGGTCAAGAATCCGGCGAAGAGCGCGGCGACCCGGACCACGTTGGCCGACGTCGGGCCGAGCCCACCCTGGTCGGACTGGGCATGCGGCAAGTGCTCGGGTCCGATGACGAGGGCCAGCAGCCAGCCGGCGACCCAGAGGCCGCCCAGGATGCCGGCGGCCAGGAGTCCCTGCCGCAGGGCGTCCCGTCCCCGGAGGCCGTCCCTCCGCCCGAGCAGCCAGAGGACGGCCACGCGGAAGGGCATCGCCACCGCGCCGAGGAGGTAGAAGAGCCCGCCGATGCCGGCGCCCGGAATGCCTGCGGTCATCTCAGTGTCCCTTCTCGTAGACCAGCAGCGGGCGTCGCAGCACCAGCTCGCACCAGACCGCTCGGAGGAAGAAGACCGCGTTCACCGTGCGGAGAACGAAGAACGCCGGGAGGCTCGCGAGCGCCTTGCCGATCTCCCGTCGAGGCGCCGCGCCGGCCAGCACCGGGACCGCGATCGCCGGGACGTCGATGACGTATCCCAGCAGCAGCCAGGGGTTGCCCAGTCCCAGAGCGACCAGGGGGAGCAGGAGCAGGTACACGACGGCCGCGACCACCGCGTCCCAGAAGGCGACCGCCACCGCGGACCGGAGGAACGGCACGTCCAGGAGCCCCCGCCAGTGGAGCCGCACGTTCTGCACGAAGCCGTGGGACCAACGCCGGAGCTGCTTGCCGAGGAAGTGCCAGTCGTGCGGCTCGAGCGGATAGCAGACCGCTTCGGGCACGAACCGGACCGCGTGACCGCGCTGGTAGAAGGTCCAGGTCAGGTCCATGTCCTCCGCGAGGGTGCGGGTGGACCAGCCGCCGGCCTCCCGCAGGCGCTCGGTCCGGTACATCGAGAAGCAGCCGGACGCGATGAGCGGGGCGCCGAAGTGGTCCTGGACCTGCTTGTAGAAGGTGAAGGCGAAGAGGTACTCGACGTAGCGTCCCCGCTCCCAGACCGTGCGCACCCGTCGAGGCAGCACGGTCCCGCAGGCGGCGACGACCTCGGGGTCGTCGAACGCGGGCATCAGCCGCTCGATGGCGTCCGGCGCGAGGACCGTGTCCGCATCCACCGCCATCGCGAAGGGGGTCTCCACCCGCGCCAGCGCGAAGGTCTGGGCGCCGGCCTTGGATCCGGTGTTCGTCGGGGGCCGGACGACGGTGGCGCCGAGGCGGCGGGCCACCTCGCCGGTGCCGTCGGTGGAGCAGTCGTCCACCACGACGATCTCCGCGGGGGCCACGGTCTGGGTCCGGAGGCTCAGGATCGTGTCGGCGAGGCTCTCCGCCTCGTTGTAGGCGGGCACGATCACGGTGACCGGTGCCGTCCGGACCGACTCCGGTTGGGCGGGGCGGACGCGGTCGGCCGCGAGGCCGGACACCGCCACCGGGGGCAGGGATTCGACTGGGAGGCTGGTCACTTCGGATGCCTTCTATCTGCGTCGCACGATGGGGGTCGGCCCCCATCTGGTCACTGTCAAGAAACTGACGGTCCCTTCCATGGGGAGAAGGCACCGTCCAACCCGGGCCAGAAGATAACACCCTTCGGGCAAAGAAGTTGGTGACCGTGGACACCGGGCCAGGCGCGGATTACCGGGGCAGGATGACTGTAAAACCGGCGAGCAAAGGCGAGGCGGCCCCGGATGGGACCGCCTCGCGGCTACGGGTGGGGGGCTGGCTTCCTACTGCGTCCGCACGACCCAGACCTGCATCCCGGCGGGCAGCATCGAGTTGTTCGAGCCTCGCACCTTGATCGCGGTGGCCGCCCGGGTGGCCGAGCTGACGCGGTGGTAGCTGGAGGACGCGCCGCGCACGCTGATGTTGTCGGTGTAGGACACGAACCCCCGCTCCCTCGGCACCAGCCTGGTGGTCTCGAAGAGACGGGCGCCTTGGAACGTGCCCTCGTAGATGTCGAACATGTTCCAGCTCGTGAGGGTGAGCCGTGCGGCCATCCCGGGGAACCGATCGTCCACATAGAGCATCGCGGCCCACTGGGCCAGCATCGTCTCGATCGGGACGCCGGTGACCCGGACGAGGTTCGCGAATCCGGCGTCGGTGCCGTTCACCATGGACCGGAAGAGGGCCTGCTCCCCACCGGGGAATCCGGGGCCGAACTGATCCGCGATCCAGCGCAGCAGCGACCAGGGCACGCCGTAGACCTGGCGGTTCCCCACGCAGGGACCGCCGTTGGAGGGCGGGCCCGCGAGGAAAGTGCACTGCTCCGGCGCACCGGTGACCTTGGTAGTCTGGGTCTCGAACCCGAAATACTGCGCCAGATCGATGAACCCATCCGCGTACCAGTCAATCGAGCTCGGGTCGTCCAGGTTGAAGGCGACGCCGAGCCCCAGGTTCTGTCCGGTCCCTCGGCCTTCCACCGCATGGCCCACGACCTCCTCCGCCAGGGTCGCCTGCCCCTCCGACTCCCACTGGCTCAGGAACGGGGTGCCGAGCCGACGGCCGAACTGGATGATGTGGGTGAGCTCGTGGGCGATCACGAACGGCGCGTCCTCGAGCGCGGTGGCGACCGGGTACTGGCCGCCGAAGCTACCGGTCGGGTCGGGCGCGATCCCGTAGAAGAGCTCCCCGAAGTCGCTCGAGGCACATTGCGACCGGTCCACCAGATCCGCGTCGGTGACGAAGCCCAGAACGAAGCCCACGCTGGCCTGGAACTTGTTGACTTCCTTCGTGATCACGATGCCGATGCGGGTATTCCCGTCGAGGTCGGTCGGATCGCCGAAGTAGGCGACGTCCACGTCGTAGATCGGGTTGTCCAGCTGGGCGCTCAGGCTCTGGAAGTTGGCCGTGCTGTAGCCGTTGGCGGGGTTGGCCTGGTCCTCGAGCCAGACGCCCCGGGTCCCGATCGCGCGGACCACGGCCTGGATCTCGATGAAGTTGCAGAGGCTTCCGCTGGCGATGTTGGGCACCCGGATGGGGATCACGTCGCCGACGTTCAGGTTGGGCGGGATGGATGAGACTCGGGCGGCATCCGCGGTGGGACGCGGGAGGATGTCGGGGAACGTCCGCCGCTCAAGCGCCCTGATGCGCCCCTCCGCCTCCCGATGCGCGGCGAACCGCCGCTGGCGCTCAGTCTCGCCGGGGCTGAAGGCGCGTGCCGCGGCGGCGCGAACGGGCTGCGGCAGCGGCGGAGCCGGGGCGGCGCCGGGCGCCACCTCGCTGGTGAACACGACCGGCGTCAGGCTCGCGGCCGACTCGAAGAGCGACTGGACGCCGATGAGGTACCCCTCCGCCGCCGCCTTCCGCTCGAACTGAAGACAGAGGTCCGTGGGTGCGGAGATGATCCGCTGCTCGCCCACGGCCAGGTCCAGGAACGCGGCCGGCCGGACCGGCTTGGTCGCGGAGACCGCGACGCCGCCCACCCGCACCTCCACCGTCGCGTCCCGCGCCGGCCGGCAGTCGCTCGGCACGGTGAAGGTGATCGAGGTTGGGGAGATCGCGGTGATCGCGGCGGCGCCTCCGCCCACCGTGACGGTCGTGGCACCCGGGGCGGGGTCGAAGCCCTGGCCGGTGATCGTCGCCGCCTGGCCCTCGACCATCGGATCCGGGGCGATGGTGGTGATGACGAGGTTGATCGCGGTGGCGGCGAAGGGAAGCGGGGTGGCGACCCCCGCGACCGCGGCCTGCATCGCCTGCGCGCCGATGGCGCCGCCGAGGGTCCACGCGACGGAGGCCGTGCCGCCCGCGGTGGTGACCGTGCTGGGCTGGGCGACCGAGCCGCCGCCCGAGGTCACCTGCCACTGGACCGGCACGCCGGAGACCGGGTTGGCGAACGCGTCCGCCACCCGGGCCACGACCAGCTGGCTCAGCGGCTGGCTCGGCGCTCCGACCTGGTTGTTGCCGGAGGCGATGCTGAGCGCCGCCGCCGGCCCGGCCACCGCGGTGGCGGAGAACGTGAGCGGCGAGCCGGTGAGCCCGCCGGATGTGGCCGTGACGGTCTGCGCGCCCCCGGCCGCGGTGCCGAGGGTCCAGGTGGTCGTGGCCTGCCCCTGGGCGTCGGTCGTGACCGACGCGGCGGAGAGGGTGCCGCCACCCGCCGTCACCGCGAAGGTGACCGAGACCCCGGCGACTCCCGCGCCGGCGGATGTGGTCGCCTTCACCACCAGCGCCTGCGGCAGCGCCTGTCCCGCGGGGCCGGTCTGGCCGCCGCCCGAGACGAGGGCCAGGGTCGTGGCCGTCGGGGCCGGCTCGGTCGTGCCGCCGCCGCACGCGGCCAGGGCCATCAAGACCACCGCCAATGCTCCGTTGCCTCGCACCATGGCACTCCGCCCTTTCGTCGTATCTGGGAGGCCCGCCGGAGACCCGGACTCTGTCGGTCCATTGGCAGGACTGGCGGGCACGGCCGTTGCATCCACGGTCCAGGCCGGCGGCAACGCCGTCTGGCCGCGATGCTCCTACAGCTAGCAAGATAGCCATCGACGCGCCCGGGTCGCACCCCGCCAGCCGCTGCGGCGCTCGGCCGACCCGGCCAAGCCATGGGCGGTCGTTGCGCCCGTCTATTCGGCCGTGGCACCGGCGCAACAATAGGGACCCCCGTCCCGGCCCTCTACCCAGGTCCGATGCCCCTGACCCTTCCCCGCCCGCTCCTGCTCGGCTGCCTCGTCGCGACCCTCGGGGCGTCGCTCGTGGCGGGCTGCGGTGAGGGGGGCACGGAGCCGCCTCCACCCCCTCCGCCGCGGGTTCCGGCCTCTCTGGCGGCCGCCTCGCCGATCTCGCTGAGTGGCACCGTCGCCGCGCCGGTGCCCGATCCTCCTCGGATCCGCGTCGCGGATTCGAGCGGAGCCCCGCTGCCCGGCGTCACCGTGACCTGGCAATCTACGGGGGGCGGGGTGCTGTCGGCCGCGTCCTCGGCGACCGGGGCCGACGGTATCGCGACCGTCGGCTGGACCCTCGGCACGAGCGCGGAGACCCTCTACACCGCAACGGCGAGGGTCACGGGCCTCGCCCAGTCGGTGGGGTTCACGGCCACGGCCCGTCCGGAGCCGGCCGCCATGCTCCAGGCACTGTCTGGAGACGGCCAGGCCGGGATCGCTGGCACCGAGCTGCCGGTGCCCCTCCGGCTGCGGGCCGCCGACCGCTTCGGCAACGGGGTCTCCGGCGTGGCCGTCGCCTGGTCCGCCGGGCCGTCCGGGGGACAGATGACCCCGTCCGCGACCACGACCGACTCGGCGGGACACGCGGAGAGCCGCCGGACGCTCGGGTTGAGCCTGGGGACCCAGATCGCGACCGCCTCGGCCGCGGGACTCGCCGGCTCCCCGCTCGGCTTCAGCGCCACGGCGCTCTCCGGCCCCGCCACCACGATCTCGCTCGCCGGGGGCGACCAGCAGACCGCCGCGGCCGGCACGGTGCTCCCCGAGTCGCTCGTGGTGCGGATCGCCGACGACAACGGGATCGGCGTGCCGGGCCTCGGCGTGACGTGGACGGTGACCTCCGGCGGCGGATCGGTTTCCTCCGCCTTGTCGGTGACCGGATCGGACGGCAGGGCGGGCGTCCGCCGCACGTTGGGGCCCGCGGCCGGAACCCAAGGCACCTCCGCCTCGGTGAGCGGCGTGGCCGGCTCTCCGGTGTCCTTCACCTCGACCGCGATCCCGGGTGCCGCCGCGAGCATGGCGCTCCTCTCGGGGAACGGACAGACCGGGACGGTCGGGGCGGCGCTGCCCGAGCTGCTCCGGGTGCGGGTGGCGGACCCGGCCGGCAACGGGGTGGCGGACGTGACCGTGACCTGGGCCGCCGCCACCGGCGGAGGCACGGTGTCCTCGGCCACCAGCGTCACCGACGCCGGAGGGATCGCGTCCATCGGCCGCACGCTCGGCACCGCCGCGGGCTCCCAGAGCACGACCGCGGCGGTCGGGGGGCTCACCGGGTCGCCCGTCACCTTCCAGCACAGTGCCGTCGCCGGCGCGGCCGCGCGGCTCGCCCTCGCGGGCGGCGACGGGCAGTCGGCTCCCGCGGCGACGGCGCTCCCGGCGCCACTCGAGGTTCGGGTCTTCGACGCGTTCGACAACCCGGTCGCCGGGACGACGGTCGCCTGGGCCGCGGGCGCGGGGAGCGTCTCCGCCCCCTCCACCACGACCGACGCCGCGGGCCGCACGTCCGCCCAGTGGACCCTGGGCCCGGTGTCCGGCACCCAGAGCGCGACCGCGTCGGTGAGCGGGACCACCGGCTCGCCCATCACGTTCACCGCCGCGGCCACCCCGAACGCGACGATCAGCGGCACGGTCACGATCGCCGCCGGCTCGCTCGCGCCGCCCGCTCCCTCCGCCGGATTCGGAGCCGGTGCGACCGAGGTGCCTGCCGGCTCGGCGGGCGGTGACCTGATCGTCACCTTCGACCCGGCGGCCCTCGGCGCCCCACCGGTGGGAGCGCGCGGTCACGCCTCCGCCGCGACGGCTCGGTCGGTGGGCGATGCCATCCGCGCCCGGCTCGCCCCCGCGCTCGCCGTGGCCGGGCGGCGCCTCTCCGGCGTGTCCCCCGCCCTGCTCGCCGCCCGGATCGCGGTGGACCCCCGGGTGGCGGACGCGGAAGCCGGTGCGTTGCGCGGCCTGCCCGGCGTCGTCCGGGTGCAGCGCAGCGCGCGGGTCGGCGCGGTGCGGGCGCCGGTCGTCGCCTCCCCGCCTCCGGTCCGCCCCAACGATCCCCTCTGGGCCCGGCAGGCGTGGCACCATGCGATGGTGGACCTGCCCGAAGCCTGGACCCTCACCACGGGCAGCGCCGCGGTGCTGGTCGCCGTGATCGACGACGGAATCAGGTTCGACCATCCCGCGATCGCCGCCAACCTGACCAACGACGGCTACGACTTCGTGTCCAACGCCGACTCGGCGTCCCTCTGCGCCGGCGGCAAGATCGGGCGGACCGGGGACGGGAACGGCTACGACCCCGATCCCACGAACCCGGCCGACTACGAGATCAACCAGAGCACGGGCTGCCTGATGGGTCTCAAGGCGGCCGGCAACCACGGCCTGCACGTCGCCGGCGTGCTCGGCGCCGCGGGGAACGACGGCATCGGCGTGACCGGGGTCAACTGGGCCGTGCGGATCCGTCCGGTGCGCGCGCTCGGCCTCGACGGCGGCAACGACTACGACCTGGCGCAGGCGATCCTCTACGCCGCGGGTCTCCCGGCGGACGACGGTGCGGGCGGGACGGTACAGGCGCCGAGCGGCGCCCGCGTCATCAACATGAGCCTGGGCACGGCGACCCCGACGGCCGTGCTGGAGAACGCGGTCATCTCCGCGGCCAACGCCGGCGCGCTCCTCGTCGCAGCGGCCGGCAACGGCGCCTCCTCCATGCCGGTCTACCCCGCCGCGTATCCCCAGACCCTCTCGATCTCCGCGGTGGGACCGGACGGCCTCCTGGCCTCCTACTCTTCGTTCGGCCCCACGGTGGACCTCTCCGCCCCCGGCGGCGACTTCGCGGACGGCGACGCCTCCTTCGGTGTGTACAGCACGATGTGGAACTACACCACCGGCCAGCCGATCTACGAGGCCTCGCACGGGCCGTCGTTCGCCGCCCCGCACGTGGCCGGCGTGGCGGCGCTGCTGCTGGCGCGGGAGCCCGGGCTCACCGCGTCCGCTCTCCGGAGCCGGCTCC
>JBFIUJ010000082.1:0-9563 GCA_041607595.1 Gemmatimonadales bacterium
GCCCCCGCCCCCGCCCCCGCGCCGGGGCGCAGCGTGTAGGCCGCCACGGCGGCAAACCAGGCGATGACGAACGAGATTCCCGCCGAGCCCGCGAAGGAGGCGAGCTGCAGCAGCGGCAGGAAGCCGGGCTGGGTATAGGCGATCGAGAACCAGCTGCCGTACGGCGTCACCCACTGCTGGAAGGCGAACTCCAGGCCGACCCAGGCGCACGGGAAGACCAGCGTCGCGGCGAAGCCCGGCACCCGGGACGCGAGGAGCCGGTACAGCAGGAACGGGAGGAAGTAGACGACCGCATAGGTCCCGACGATCAGATAGTAGAGCATCCCGGGCGCCGGGACCAAGCCGCGCCAAGCCACGAACTCCACCAGGACGAAGACGGAAAGCGCCGCCGGAACGCCCACCCGAGGGCGGGTACGATCGAGGAACACGAGCCACCCGACCGGGGCGAGCCAGGTCGCCAGCGCGAGGACCCATCGCCCGTTGGCGACGAGCTGGAGAGCGGCCCCGGCCAGGAGCCAGCCCCACGCAGGGTCGATGCGACTCGCCGACGCGGCCCGGGCCCAAGGGGACGTCGAATGCGGGCCGCCCGTCTCGTTCATGCTCGTCCTCCTCGGCTACGTGTTCCGAGGCTGAAGCCCCCTTCGAGGACTCCCTCGGTCCGGGTCGCACCGATGCGCTTCCGATGGACCCTCGGTCGCCGTTCGGCGCGGCCCTGTGGGCCGCGACTGCGCCGCGCCGGGTCGATTCGGTGGGGTAGGGCATGGAGGGCGGAAGATACGGCGCGGAAGGCACCGCGGCGAGGATCAGGTTGGCCACTTGCTAGCCCCGCGCGCCCAACGGCCAATCCTCGAACGACACGAGCCGGCCCACGGCCAGCGCGACCGCGAGCTCGCCCAGCGCGGCGAGGTCGCGCTCCTGCTCGGTCATGCCTTCCCGCCGGAGGGTGGCAATGGCCCAGCGGGCATCCGTCAGCGGGAGACCGGCCGTCACGCTATGCAGCGGGATCTTGACCAGCTTCATGACGAAGCCGAGATGAGCCCCCCCACCGGACCGCGCCATCGCTTCGCCCCCGCGCTGTCGCCCAGGGTCACCGCCGCGGCCCAGAGCATGGTCCCGTCGGAGAGGCCCGCGGTGACCGGCTCCTCCAACAGCGGAGCCAGCCGCCGAGTGGCTTCCCGGTCCCGGATCCACCCGGCCACGAACAGGCGGGCTTCCACCGCGGGGGCGAAGCTCGAGTCCAGTGCGATGGCCCGGTCCAGGGCCTGGCCGGCACGCGCCGGCCAGTCGGGGACGCTGGCGGCGGCGCCGTACGACGCCAGCGCGCTGCCCAGGAGGAACCAGTGCTGTGCGGGTGCTGGAGGTTGGGCTCGGCCGCGGCTATCGCGACACCCGGGACTGTACGTTCCGAAGCCAGTTCTCCACCCGCACCAGGCGGGGCGCGCTGGCCGTGGACGGTGCCGTCGGGCTGATCATGATGAATCCGCGCCCGCCGCCGAGGACCTCGTAGGCCTGGTGGAAGCCGTCGATCGTGAGCCAGGGCGCGTCGAACAGCCTGCGCCCCGGCTCCGTCGTGAAGGCTGGCGCGGTCGCGACCCGGGCCGCGAAGAGCGCCTGGCCCTGATCGAAGTAGATGAGCTCGCTCCCGTCCGGGCTCCAGCGGGGCAGGCGACCCCCGCCGGTCGACACCTGCCATCGCCCGCCTCCGGTGCCGGGGAAGGGCCGAACGTAGACCTCCTCCCGCCCCGACTCGTTGGACGTGTAGGCCAGCCACCGCCCGTCCGGCGAGACCTCGGGATGGAGCTCGGAGAAGGGGCCTTCGACCAGGGACACGGGGACCGTGTCCCCGCCGGTGCGGATCCCGACGATGTCGCCGGCACCGATGGCACCGTCGTCGGTGCGCAGCACCAGCCACCGCCCGTCCGGCGACCACTCCACCTCCTGGATCCGACGGTCCAGCCGGGCGAGGATCGTGTCGGGGCGGCTCCCGTCGGCCGGGCGGGCCGCCACCATCGTCGTCCCCGCGGTGTCCCGAAGAAACGCCACCGTCAGCCCGTCAGGCGACCAGACCGGGCGGCGGTCACCGCCGCCGAAGCTGAGCCGGCTGAAGGGGCCGCGGTCCAGGTGTTTGATCCAGACGTTGAGGCTCCCGGCCGTGCCGCCTGCGCCCACCGCCAGCCGGCGGCCATCGGGCGAGAGCGAGAGTGAGGTGAACGGGCCCCGCCACGCGGTGTCGATCGGCGTCACCGCACCGTCCCTCGACACCCGCACGATCATGCTCTCGCTGCGGAGGGCGGGCCCCGACAGGTAGACCAGCTCGCCCGACGCCGACCAGGCGAGCTGGGCGAAGCCGACCCCGACCATCACCCGCTCCAGGACGGGCACGGCGGGGCCGGTTACCTCCAGCCGCCGGAGGTCGAACGGCGCCACCAGGCCCAGCCCGTCCTGGCGGACGTACAGCAGGTGCCCGGTGGGCAGGTACCACGCCTGGGCGACGTCCCGGAGGAGTAGCGTGTGGACCCCGCGCGCGAGGTCGAGGACGTGCACGCTCATCGTGACGCAGGGGGAGCTGCAGATCTGGAGCAGCGCCCCGCGGGCGCCGGGAAGCGGGGTCGGCTGCCCCATGCCGGCGCCGGCGAGCCCGGAGTCTCCCAGGGCCAGGGTGGACGCGCCACCCTCGGGGCCGACCCTCCGCAGCTCCCGGGCCGACCGGGATACATAGAGCAGGGACCCGTCGTCGAGCCACGCGGCGCCCCCGAACGGTCCCACCGCGGAGTCGGCGAGCGTCTCCGCTTCGCCGCCGGTCGGCCGGATCTTCCGCAGTCGGCCGTCGGCCACGAACGCGAGCCAGGCGCCGTCCGGTGAGAACACCGGGTTCGTCGCCCGCTCGGTGCCGGGGATCGGCACGGGCTCGAGGTCGGTGCCTCGCTTGACCCAGAGCGGTCCGTCCGGCGAGCCGTCCCGGAACACCAGGGTCGTGCCCTCGGGCGAGAGCGCCAGCGCCGGGCCGGTCGCGGCGACGGTGATGCCGTTCCCCAGAACGATGTAGTGCCGGTGGACCGGATCCGAGCGCGCGCCTCCGGCGCGGAGTCCACCCCACACGAGGGCGCCGAGCAACGCCCCCGCGACGCCCGTCGAGGCCAGCAGGATCCACCGGCGCCACCGCGAACGGCCGGCCGAGGGGACCGCCCCGGCGAGCGCGCCACCGGGCTGGTGGGCGCGGCCCGGGTCGGCCAGCGCCTCGGCGAAGGCGGCCGCGGTCGGGAACCGATCCGCCGGGAGCTTCTCCAGCGCGATCAGGATCGCGGCCTCGACGTGGGGCGGGATCGTGTGCCGCTGGGGCAGGAGCGGCCTGGGTTCTTCGGTCAGCACCCGGGCGAGGATGGCCTGGGCCGTCGGCCCGGTGAAGGGCGGCTCGCCCGCCAGCGCCTCGTAGAGCACGCAGCCCAGCCCGTACACGTCGCTCCGGCCGGTGATCTCCCGCTCCCCCATGGCCTGCTCGGGCGACATGTAGTAGGGCGTCCCCAGGCTCATGCCGGACTCGGTCAGACGGGTCCGGCCGGCGGTGGAGACGGCGAGGGCGATGCCGAAGTCCGCCACCAGCGCCCGACCGTCGGGCAGCAGGACGTTCTCTGGCTTGATGTCCCGGTGGATGACGCCGTGCCGATGGGCGTAGTCCAGCGCGCTCGCAACCTCGGCGGCGATCCGGAGCGCGTCAGCGACCGGGAGCTGCTTCTCCCGGTCTAGCCGCTCACGGAGGGACTCGCCCTCGACGAACGGCATCACGTAGTAGAGGAAGCCTCCCGCCTCCCCCGAATCGAAGAGCGGGAGGATATGGGGGTGCTGCAGGTTCGCGGTGGTCCTGATCTCGGCGAGGAACCGCTCGGCGCCGATCGCCGCCGCCAGCTCGGGACGCATGACCTTGAGAGCGACGGGACGCTCGTGCCGCAGATCGTACGCCAGGTAGACCGTGGCCATCCCGCCCTCGCCAAGCTCCTGCTCCAGGCGGTAACGGTGCGCCAGCGCGGCGGTCAGGTCGGGAGCCGGATCGGTCATGGTTCCTCAGTCCTACGGGAGGCGCGGCGCCGGACGCCGAGCATCGCCTCCCAGTCTCACGCGCTCGGGGCGTCCTCCCCGAACTGCTCAGGGTGCCGGGCCATGTCCTTCCGGAAGAGCGCGTGCAACGCCGCCAGGTCGGCCGTCTCATCCGGGCCGGGGTGAGACAGCTCGCCCAGGCCGAGCACCCGGCGGCGGTAATCGATCCACACCGGGAGGATCGGCACCCCGGCGCCCCTGGCGATCCGGTAGAAGCCCGTCTTCCACCGGCCCCGGCGGCGGGTCCCCTCGGGCGAGAGGGCGAGCACCCACTGCCGCCGCTCGGCGAAGAGCGCGATGGCGGCACCCACGGTGCCGTGGCTCGCGGACCGGTCGATCGGCTCGCCGCCCATCCACCGGAGGATCGGGGTGATCGGGAAGCGGAAGATCGTGTGCTTGCCGAGCCAGCTGGTCCGGAGCCCAACGGCGAACATCGCCAGGGCGCCGATGAGGAAGTCCCAGTTCGAGGTGTGCGGCGCCACGATCAGGACGAACTTGGGACAGGCCGGCAACTCCCCTTCGATGCGCCAGCCCGCGAGGCCCAGGAGCCGCCTGGCCAGGCCCCGGGAGAAGGCGCCACCGCGGCGCGGGCAGCCCAAGGCCGCTCCGTCATCCATGGACTCGCCCGCCTGCCCGTGGGACACGGCGGCTACCGCACCACGAGCCGCCGGCTCCAGATCGGCGGCCCCTCCGGCAGCGCCATGGTCAGTGTGTAGTCTCCCGCGGCGGGAGGGTCGAACCGGGCGTCGGCGGTCTGCCCGACGGCGAGCAGGAGCTTGGCCGGCCCACGCGCAGAAAGGGCAGGGGGAAGGTCCGCGCCGTCGCGGGCGATGGGGCGCCACGCCTGGAGTGTCGAGTCCCGGAACAGGGAGAACCGCAGCGTGATCGCCATGCCGATGTTGACGAAGCGCAGGCGATGCGACCGGCCGGCCGCGATCGTGAGGGGGGCCGAGACCGAGTCGCCGTTCACCAGCAGGTGCGGCGGCTCGCCCTGGCCGTCCCAGCCGACGACGAAGACGTGATCGGTCGTGGGGTCGAAGCGCTCGCCCGGCTCCAGCACCACGATCGGGCCATAGAGCCCGGCGGTGAGCTGCTCGAAGTCGTTCAGGTGGGTGTGGTAGATGAAGGTCCCGGCGCGCTTCAAGGTGAGCCGCGCGGCGAAGGAGTCGCCCGGCATGATCGCCGGCGCGAGCCTGGCGCCCTGGCCGCTCCAGCCCGGCACGCCGTCGGAATAGCTCTCCAGCTCGAGGCCGTGCCAGTGCACCGCGGTCGGCTCCGGGAGCCGGTTTATCACGGTGACGTCGGTCGGGACGCCTCGGGTGAGCACGAGCGTCCCGCCCGGGATCTCCACCGAGTCCGGGGCGGGCGCCCTCGCCCCGCGCTGCTGCACGTACCCCAGCCCTCGCGCCGCCCGGCCTCGGCTCTTTCCTTCCTGCACGAAGAGCCGGACGGTGTGCGGTGAGAGCCGGTCCGGCTGCCGCCATCCAGGCGGCGCGCGGACGGCGATCGGGAGCACGAGCCCCGCCATGTGCCGGCTCATGTCGCCCGGATGGGCGAGGTGCTCGCGACCGTCTGTCGGCTCGAGCCGAGCGCCGCCCAGCGCGTGGAACATGAGATGGCAATGGAAGAGCCAATTGCCGACTTCTTCGGGCGTCCACTGGATCCGCATGGTGGAGCCCGGCACCATGGCCTCCGTCACCATCATGCGCCGCGCGCCGGCCGGGTAGGTCGTGTCGGCGGCCGCGTCGCCCCGGGCGTCCACCCGGAAGAAGAACCCGTGCAGGTGCATCGGGTGCACCCGCTGGGACGCGTTGATCCACCGCCAGCGCAGCGTGTCGCCGATCTCGCTTTCGACCCGCTCGGTGTGAGGGAACGACTTCCCGTTGATGGTCAGGGCGTTCCGGTAGGTGTTCGAGTCCACCTCGTCGCCCCAGATGTTGATCACGAAGACCCGGTCGTCCGTTCGCGCCCCGCGGCCATCCACGACCAGCGCCCCGGCGAGCTGCTCGCGCTCGACCATGGTGTCCTGCACGCCGACGCGGGCCCAGTAGAGATAGGTGCCCGGGGCGCCGGCGACGAATCGCGCGGTGGCCCTGGCGCCGGGCGGGATCACCAGGCTGTCCGCCGGGCCGACCGGACGGGTGGCCAGGCCATGCACCGTGATCGCCGAATCGGCCAAGGCGTTCCGGACCGTGGCCTCGATCACGGTCCCCTCCTGGACCCGAATGAGCGGCCCCGGGATCTCGGGCGCCCCCCCCTCCTCGCCGAAGGCGGCGACGTCCGCGAATGGCCCGTCCTCCGCCTCGGGATGCCAGCGGGCCATCTGGATGACGAGCGCGATCCTGAGGGTGTCTCCGTCGAGCCGGCCGGCGGGCCGGCGGTTGTCGTTGGGGCGGACCTCGGGCAACGCCGCGCGCTTCGATGCGGCCGGGCTCAGGAAGGCGGTCAGGGCGACCAGGGGCACTCCGAGCGTCAGGAGCATGGCGATCAGGGGGGTCGGTCCTCGGTGCATATACGGGGCGGCCTCTCGCGCGTTGTACGTCCTTGGGTCACGTGGCCGGTTTCGGTCCCATGCCCGCCGGCATCCGCACCGCCACCACGGCGCCGGTCACGGTGACGTCCCCGCCCACGGTCACTGTCGCTCGGACCACCACCTTCCGCTCGCCGATCTCGACCGCCCGCGCCCGGATCTCGAGCTCCGGACCGAGGGGCGTCGGCGCCTGGAAGTCCACCCTGAGGGACGCGGTCACGAAGCGTGGGGAGGCCGCCTCCCCGATCTCCCGGCCCGCCGCCCGTTCCGCCGCGGCCGCCGCGGTCCCCATCGCGTGGCAGTCGATGAGCGAGGCGAGGAGCCCGCCGTAGACGTAGCCGGGGAGGGCCATGTGCTCGGGCCGGGGGGTGAAGCACGCCACCGTCTCCTCGCCGTCCCACCGCGTCTGCACGTGCAGGCCGTCCCGGTTCAGCCGCCCGCAGCCGTAGCAGTGGGCGAAGTCGTCGGGGTAGAAGTCCTGGACGGCGTTCGCGGTCACGATGGCATCCTCTCGCTGTCGGGCCAAGCCCCCGGCGCGGTCGGCCGTCGGTCGAGTGGTCTCATCGCTGCTCCCGGTTCGGCCACGCTCAGCGTGCGGGCTTCACCCGCGCCTTCAATTCCTCGTTCCAGTGCATCACCACGACCAGCTCTGTTGGGAGCTCCGAGCCCTTGAAGAAGACGAACTGCCCGGTGCGCGGGCTGAGATCGTAGTTGGTGTGCTGCGGATTGGTGGCGTAGCGGTTCGGGAGGAGCACCCGCCGCTGCCCCACGGACAACACAGGAGCGGTCCCGATGGCCACGGTGTAGACGCTCGCGTCCGGCCCCCGATAGAGTAGGTTCCGGCCGTCCAGGGTCCAGAGCGGCTCCGTCCCCCCGTCGATGGAGACCTGGCGCTTCCCGCCCGGCCCTGGGATCGGCCGCACGTACACCTCGTCCCGGCCCGACTCGTCGGATGCGTAGGCGAGCCAGCGTCCGTCCGGGGACACGGCGGGCGAGCGTTCGTTGAACCTGGTCTGCAGCAGAGGCAGTGGGGGCACGGCGCTGTCGCGCGACACGAGCCAAATGTCCCGGCCGGTGCCCGTCAGGGCCGCGTGGCGCTCGACGAACGACCGAGCGTCGGGCAGCCAGGCCACCTCCCACTGCTGGCCCTCGGCTTCGTAGAGCGGCTCGGGGGTGCCGCTCCCGTCGGCCCGAAGCCAGTAGAGGGATCGCCCGGGCGTTCGCTCCGGGGCATGGCTGTACGCGATCCTCGCGCCGTCGGGCGTCCAGGTCGGGTAGCGGTTGTTGCCCTCGAAGGTCATGCGGGTCATGGTCCGGACGTCGACGCTGTAGATCCACACGTCCGTCTTGCCGCCCTCCACCCGCGACAGGGCGATCCTCCGGCCGTCCGGTGAGAACCTCGGGCTCTCCGGATCCTGGAGGTTCTCGAGCAGGACCTCTTCCTCACCTCGCCGGTTCACCAACACCAACGCAAGCTCGGGCGCGCGGCCGGACAGGTACACCAGGGTTCCGGCGCGCGAGAGCGCATAGTCGGTCACCACCGACGTCCGCGTCATCACCCCCTCGAGGAGCGAGACCGGCGCCCCCGTCACCTCGAGGCGATCGGCGTCGAACGATACCGCCACCAGCGAGGCGTCCGCCGCGCCGTAGACCAAATGCCCCGTCGTCGCGTACTGGGGGCGGAGCCCTCGCAGAGGGAGCCGCTGCACCTCGCCCGACTCGAGGGAGAGGACGGCCAGCCGCGACTCGTCCATCGTCCCGGCGAAGGAGGTGAAGAGGACGCCCTTCCCGTCGGGGAGGAAGGCCGGCCACCGGTGGCTCTGCTCCGCCGATCCGACGGCCGTGTCGAGCGTGGTGAGCCGGACGGTGTCGCCGCCGGCCGCGGACACCCGGAAGAGCGGCGTCCCGGTGCCCGGGGAGTACACGATCACGTCGCCCGGCCCCCAGGCTGCGCCCCGGAAGTCGCTCCCGACCCCCGTGATCGTGAGCGGAGGGCCCCCGCTCAGGGCGACCTTCTTCAGGCTCGCCTCGGAGTAGAAGCCCACCCACTCGCCGTCCGGGGAGAAGAAGGGAGCCCGCGCTCCATCGGTCCCGGGCAGCGGCCGTGCCTGCAGTTGGTCGAGGGCGCGGACGTAGAGCGCGCGATCGGGCCCGGTGTAGACGAGGCGTCGGCCGTCCGGGGACACGGCGACCGACGTCCCGTCGTGGTTGCCGGAGAGCCGCTGGGATTCCGGCAGCAGCATCGAGAACCGGGTGATCTCGGACTCGGGGCCGGGGCGCAGCCAGCCCCACAGCGCCGCCCCGAGGGCGACCGCCGCGACGGCCCAGCCCGCGACGGCGAGCGGAGGCCGGGCACGCAGGACCGATGGCGCCCGCGCCGTGGTCCGGGTGACGGACGGCGTGTATCCCGGGTTGGCCAGCGCCTCGGCGAAGGTCGCGGCGCTCGGGAACCGATCCGCCGGGAGCTTCTCCAGGGCGGTGAACACCGCGGCCTCGACATGCGGCGGGATGGTGTGCCGCTGGGCGGTGAGCGAGCGCGGGCTCTCCGTCACCACCCGGGCGACGATGGCCTGCGCGGTGGAGCCGGTGAAGGGCGGGTCGCCGGTCAGGATCTCGTACAGCACGCAGCCGAGGGCATAGACGTCCGAGCGGGCGGTGATCTCCCGCTCGCCCATCGCTTGCTCGGGACTCATGTAGTGCGGCGTCCCAAGGCTCATCCCGGTCTCGGTCATCCGCGTTCCGCCGGCCTTGCTCGCCGCCAGCGCGATGCCGAAGTCCGCCACCAGGGCCTGGCCGTCGTGGAGCAGGATGTTCTCCGGCTTGATGTCCCGATGGACCACGTCGTGGCGGTGGGCGTAGTCCAGGGCGCTCGCCACCTCGCGGGCGATCCGCACCGCCTCCTCCACCGGGAGCTGCTTCTCCCGCTGCAGCCGGTCGCGGA
>JBFIUJ010000083.1:0-9459 GCA_041607595.1 Gemmatimonadales bacterium
CTGGCTGGCGTCCGGGCCGCCCACGAACACCTACGAGCAGGTGGCGAAGGCCTTCGACGAGGGCTGGGGCGGCGCGGTCTGGAAGACGATCGGCGAACCGATCATCAACGTGTTCTCGCGCTACGGCTCCGTGGATCTCGGTCCCACGCGGATGATGGGGTTCAACAACATCGAGTTGATCAGCGATCGGCCCGTCGAAGACAACCTGAAGGAGATCGCCGAGGTCAAGCGCAACTACCCCGGGCACGCGGTGATCGCGTCGCTGATGGTGGAGAGCAAGCGCGAGGCATGGCACGAGATGGTGAAGCGCACCCAGGATACCGGGGCGGACGGCATCGAGCTCAACTTCGGCTGCCCCCACGGCATGAGCGAGCGGGGCATGGGGAGCGCGGTGGGCCAGGTGCCGGACTACACCTGCCAGATCGTGGAGTGGGTCAAGGAGGTCGCCACGATCCCGGTCCTGGTCAAGCTCACCCCCAACGTCACCGACATCACGTTCATCGCCCGCGCCGCCGTCCAGGGCGGAGCCGACGCGCTCTCCTTGATCAACACCATCAACTCGATCGTGGGCGTGGACCTCGACAGCTTCACCCCGCGCCCGGACGTGGGGGGGAAGTCGAGCCACGGCGGCTACTGCGGCCCGGCGGTCAAGCCGATCGCGCTGCACCTGCTCTCGGCGGTGGCGGGTGACCCGAAGGTCAGGATCCCCATCTCCGGCATCGGCGGGATCGCCACCTGGCGGGACGCGGCCGAGTTCATCGCGCTCGGCGCCGGCACGCTGCAGGTGTGCACCGCGGTGATGCACTACGGCTTCCGGATCGTGGAGGACCTCTCGGACGGCCTGGCCAACTGGATGGACGAGCGGGGGCTCGCGACGCTGGCCGACTTCCGGGGGCAGGCCCTGCCGAAGGTGAGCAAGTGGGAGGACCTGAACCTCAACTATCACCTCGTCGCCAAGATCGACCAGGCGAAGTGCATCCAGTGCGAGCTCTGCTGGGTGGCGTGCGAGGACGGGGCCCATCAGGCGATCCGACGGCTCCCCCGGACCAACGGCGGCCCGGTGGTCGAGATCATCGACGAGGCCTGCGTCGGGTGCAACCTCTGCTCCCAGGTCTGCCCGGTGCACGGCTGCATTACGATGGAGCAGATCCCGAACGGCGCCGCCGCCACGACCTGGCGCGAATATACGGCCGGGAAGGGAACGCTGGCCCCGCGACCGGAGCACTTCCACACGGCCGCCTGGGAGGCGCACCGGGGGTAGGTCGAGCCCCTCCCCCGACCCCGCCCCGGTCGAGAGTCGAGAGTCAGGAGTCAAGAGTCGAGAGTCGAGAGTCGAGCACGGCCGGAGGAGCCTGTGGGCTCCTGTCGTCTCTCCGGGGTTTCGCCGACTCCCCCCGGGCTGACGCCCGCGCTCGGCGCCCTCCGGGCGCACCGTCAGCCGCGGGCCGTGATGCTCGCCGCCAGGGTCTCGAGCTGGGCCTTGGTCCGCCGGTCGAACGCGCAGGCGTCCGCTCGGCCGTAGGCCTCGAGCAGCCGCTGGCAAGCCTTCGGGGTCACCATCCGGTCCGCCATCGTGAAGAGGACCCCGTCCTCCTTGCCGATGTGCTGCCGTATGAGAGCGATGTAGTCGCGCGCGGCCCGGCCCAGCTCGGCCCGGGCGGCGTCCGTATTCTCGTCCTCCAGCGCCCTCGCCATCCTCCCGACCAGCTCCCGGCCGAGCCGGTGCTCCTCCAGCATCACCGCGATGGGTCCGGCGTCATGCGGCATCCCCTGCTCCTCCAGCGCGGGGAACAGCAGGTCCTCCTCCTTCGCGTGGTGGCAGGCGTCCACGAAGAGCTTGAAGAACGCAACGCAGTCCCGCGCCAGCTCGAGGTCTCCGTCGCTCACCACGCCGCCGGACCCCACGGCTCGGTCCAGCCGGTCCACCACCTGGAGGATGAGGCGGTGCTCCTCGCGGAGGACGGCGGTCGTTGGGGCGTCGCTCATGGCGTGGCTTCCTTCCCTGGGCCCACCCCGACCGCCTCCAGGTCTCCCCCGACCCGGTAGAGCGGCTCGAAGCGCGCGGTGAAGTGGCGCAGGACCGCCGCCTGATAGGCGAAGCGGAACCCCCCGATGGCCTCGCGCCGGCGCCAGACCTCGAGGATGACCTCGACCAGGTAGTCCACGTGGCTCTGGGTGTAGACCCGCCGGGGCATGGCGAGCCGCACCAGCTCCATCGCGGCGGTGCTCTCGGCGCCGCTCACGGGGTCCCGCCGCCCGAACATCACCGTCCCGATTTCCACCCCCCGGATCCCTCCTTCGACGTAGAGCTCGGCCACGAGGGATTGCCCGGGGAGCTCGTCGGTCGGCACCGTGGGCAGGAAGGCAGCGGCATCGATGTAGATGGCATGGCCGCCGGGCGGCTGCACGATCGGCACGCCTTCCCGGGCGATGTGCTGCCCCAGATAGCGGACCGACGCCAGGCGGTACTCGAGGTAGTCCTCGTGGAGGACCTCTTCCAGCCCCACGGCGATGGCCTCCAGGTCTCGGCCGGCCAGGCCGCCGTAGGTCGGGAACCCCTCGGTGAGGATCAGGAGGTCCCGCTCGCGCTGAGCGAGCGTCTCGTCGTTGGTGGCGAGGAAGCCACCGATGTTGGCGAGGCCGTCCTTCTTGGCCGACATGGTGCACCCGTCGGCGCAGGCGAACATGTCGGCGACGATCTCGGACACCGGGCGGCCACCCTGCCCCTCCTCCCGGAGCTTGATCAGGTAGGCGTTCTCGGCGAAGCGACAGGCGTCGAGGTAGAGCGGGATGCCGTGCCGGCGGCAGACCGCCGAGACGGCCCGGATGTTGGCCAGCGAGACCGGCTGCCCGCCGCCGGTATTGTTGGTCACCGTGAGGAAGCAGAGCGGGATCCGCGCGGTGCCCACCTCGGCGATGAGCCGCTCGAGCGCCGCGACGTCCATGTTTCCCTTGAAGGGGTGCGGCGAGGCGGGCACCAGCCCCTCGGCGATCGGCAGGTCCAGGGCCTTGGCGCCGGTCGCCTCGACGTTGGCCCGGGTGGTGTCGAAGTGGGTGTTGTTGGGGACGACGTGCCCGGGACGGCAGATCGTGGAGAAGAGGATCCGCTCGGCGGCCCGCCCCTGATGCGTGGGGATCACGTGCTCGAAGCCGAAGATGCGGCGGACCGTCTCCTCGAAGCGGTAGAAGGACGGGCTCCCGGCATAGGATTCGTCCCCCCGCATGATCGCGGCCCACTGGTTGGCGCTCATCGCGGAGGTGCCGCTGTCGGTGAGCAGGTCGATCAGCACGTCGTCCGCGTGGAGCAGGAAGACGTTGTAGCCCGCCCGCTCCAGGTGGCGGAGCCGCTCCTCCCGTGTGGTGAGGCGGATGGGCTCGACCGACTTGATCCGAAACGGCTCGATGATGGTCCGCACGGCTGCTCCCACGTTACGGTGTCACGACGGCGCGCAGGGCCTCGCCCGCCCGCAACAGGTCGAAGGCCTCGCCGATCCGGTCGAGGGGCACGCGGTGGGTCACCATCTCCACCACCCGCACGCGTCCCTGGCGAACCAGCTCGATCACCCGCGGATAGTCCCGAGGGCGGCAGCCCAGGGAGCCCACGATCTCCAGTTCGCGGAACATGACCCGCCCCGAGTTGAGCTGCATCGCCTCGGGGCTGTACCCCACCAGCACCAGCCGCCCGCCGGTCCGGAGGCAGGCGAGCGCCTGCTCCTGGGTCTGGGAATGCCCCACCACCTCGAAGGCGACGTCCACCCCCACCCCGCCGGTGAGGCGCCGCACCTCCTTGTCGAGCCGATCCACCAGCCCCGGCTGGACGGCCTCGGCCGCGCCGAAGCGCTCGGCCCAGGCGAGCTTCGCGTCGGAGAGGTCCACCGCGATCACCCGGGCGCCGAGGGACGCGGCCATCTGCACCACGCTGAGCCCGACGCCGCCGCACCCCAGGACCAGCACCGCGTCCCCCGGCACGACCTTCCCCCGGTGTATCACCGCGTGGTAGGGCGTCGTGATCGCGTCCGCGATGATCGCCCCTTCGGCCAGCGGGATCTCCTCGGGCAGGGGGAAGACGTCCTTCGCCGGGGCGACCACGTACTCGGCGAAGCCGCCGTCGATGTGGTTGCCGAGCATCCGGCTGTGCTCGCAGATGTTCTCCCGACCGATCCGGCAGGCGTCGCAGTGTCCGCACGAGAGCACCGCGGCGACCAGCACCGGCATCCCCGTCGTCAGGTGGGTCACGCCGGGCCCCACCTCGTCCACCACTCCCGAGACCTCGTGGCCCAGCACCAGCGGCGGCTTCTTGAAGGTCGGGGTGCCGTGGTCCAGGTAGTGGAGATCGGTGTGGCACACGCCGCAGGCCGCCACCCGGATCCGGACCTCGCCGGCGCCCGGCTTGGGATCCGGCAGCGATTCCACCCGCACCGGGACATCGGCCCCGCGGAAGACGGCCGCTCTCATGGAGGGCTCCTTGGGCTCGTGATCCGGCCGGTCCCCGGCCGTGTGTAGATGACCCGGAAGAGGCTCAGCGCGACGGCACACCCCTCGCACTCGTCGGCCAGCTCGCCGGGGAGGAGCGGATCGAGCAGCACTTCCAGGCCCAGAGAATGGTAGAGGCCCTGGAACTCCTGCAGGCGCGGCGGCGCGGCGCTGAAGCGCCGGGTCCACGCCTCCCGCGCGAGCTCGGTGTCGCGGCGCCCCCGGAGGTCTTCAGTGGAGTCCACCGCCGGGTGCCTCTCCGACGGCCTGGAGCTTCGCCAGCCGGCGGCGGGCGAGCACCGCGGCGCCGATGGCCCCGACGAACTGGACCAGCGGCTCGGGCGGCAGGTTGACCGGCCGGCCCAGCTGCTCGCGCATGATCCGGACGATGGTGGGGAACCGGGCGATCCCGCCGATGACGGTCACTTCGGGCTCCATGCCCGTCCGCTTCATCAGTCGGACCGAGCGCTCGATGAGGGACACCATCGCCCCGTGCATGATGTCGGCCGGCTGGGCGCTGTTGCTCACGTGGTTGATGACCTCGGACTCCGCGAAGACCGCGCACACGCCCGAGATGGGGACGGACTCCTTGGAGTACTCCGCCAGGGGGCCGATCTCCTGGATGCTGTACCCCAGGTAGCGGGCGGTCTTCTCCAGGAAGGCGCCGGTGCCGGCGGCGCACTTGTCGTTCAGCCGGAACGACTGCACCTGTCCCCGTCCGTCGAGGCGCATGGCCTTCATCGTCTGGCCCCCGACGTCGAGGACGGTGCGCGTCTCCGGGTAGAAGAAGCGGCTGCCCCACGCGGCCGAGGTCAGGTCGGTGGCCTGGACGTCGGCGAAGGCGACCTGGCTCCGGCCGTAGCCGGTGCTGGCGACGTAGGCCAGCTCGCTTCGCTGGATCCCGGCGGCGGCGAGGGCCTCGTCGAGGACTCCGGTGGCCGCCTCGCCGAGCTTGAAGCCCGTCTGCCGCATCCCGGCGCCGGCGAGCCGGCCTTCCGGTCCCAGGATCACGGCCTTGGCGTAGGTCGAGCCGAGGTCGATGCCGGCGGTGTACGTCATACGGCGGTCTCCTGCTCGGCGGGCCGGCGGCCCTTGTGCTGGCGCTCGCGGGCAAAGAGGGCGGCGCCGAGCGCCCCCATGTAGTGGGACTCCTCGCTCACGTTCAGAGACAGGTCGAGCATCTCGTTGAGGACCTCGACCATCGCCGGGTTGCGGGTGACCCCCCCGGTGAAGGTCACCTGCCCCTCGACGCCCACGCGGCGGAGGAGGCCGATGGAGCGGCTGGCGATCGACCGGTGGACCCCGAGCAGGATGTCCTCGATCTTCTTCCCGCGGGAGAGCCAGGAGAGCACCTCGGACTCCGCGAACACGGTGCAGGTGGTGCTGATCGCGACCGGGCGGCGGCCCTTCAGGGCCAGGGGCCCCAGCTCGCCCAGGTCCAGCTCCAGCGCCGCGGCCGCGGATTGCAGGAAGCGGCCGGTCCCGGCGGCGCACTTGTCGTTCATGCAGAAGTCCACCACGTCCCCCCCGCGGCGGATCCGGATCGCCTTGGTGTCCTGACCGCCCATGTCCAGGACCGTCTCGGTCTCGGGGAACATGTGGGCGGCTCCGCGCGCGTGGCAGACGATCTCGGTGATCTGGGTGTCGCCGAACTCCACGCGATACCGTCCGTAGCCGGTGCCGACCACGAACCCCACCTCGGACTCGGCCACCCCCTCCGCGTCGAGCGCCAGACGGAAGGCGTGCTCCGCCGCGGCGACAACGTTCGCGCCCGTGGGAATCAGGGAGCGCCCGACGATCGCGCCCTCCTGATCGATGATGACGGCCTTGGTCTGGGTGGACCCGACGTCCACGCCGGCTGCGTATGCCATGATCCACGCTCGCTAGGTGGCCGCCTCGAGCCGGAGGCGGCGGGACTCGAGTCCCTCGAAGAAGGCATCGATGCGGTTCTTCATCTGCGCCTCGGACACCACCCGCTTGTCCATCATGTCCGACTCGACGTACAGGCAGAGCACGTCGCGCTGCTCCAGGATGGCGCGCCGGCTGTCGGCCAGGCCGGTGGACACCGTCCGGCAGCTCTTCACCGGATGGTAGACCACCCCATCGGCGCCGAAGGTGTCGATTGCATCCAACAGGACCTTGTCATGGAAGAGCATGCTGTCCACCGCGCTCGTGACCCCGCGGAGGGTGCCCTCCGCCAGGCTCTCGATGGGGTGGGCGAGATCGTACTCGAAGTCGTCGTTGAGGCCGCCGGAGGCGAACCACATGTAGGTCGAGCCGACGAAGACCCCGCCCCACTCGCTGAACAGCTGGTAGAAGCGGCGGAAGATCGGGTAACAGGGCACGCCCACGAAGATCAGCCGATGGCGCTCCTCCCGATCCACCAGGGGGCTGATCCCACGGGCCGCCTTCTCCTCCATCTCTTCCACCAGGTCGGCGAAGTAGCGCGCGGCCTCCGGGGTCCCGCGCATCGCATTGGCGACGCCCAGGTAGATCGTCCCCTCCAGCATCGCGTCGTACACCGCCGGGCGTGACCGGTTGAGCTCCTGCATCCGGCGCCAGGCCCGTCCCATCGCGTTGGTGTGGCCCAACACCTCGCGGAGCCGATCGATGTCGAAGGCGCGGCCGGTGACCCGCTCGAGCTCCACGATAAGCTCGCGAATCTGCAGCTCCACGTAGCGCCGATCCCGCTCGTGCCCCTCGGGGGACGTGCGCACGGATCCGGGCAGCCCCCGACTTCCCGGCACGTCCACCGTGACGGTCGGGACGTGATGCAGACGCTCCCAGATCTCGGCCCACTTGAGGTAGGTGTTGCAGGCGTTGGTCAGGACCGCGATGTCGGGCGGGGGAATGCGCCCCATCGGGTGGTCGCCGCGCCGCAGCTGGAGCGCGTAGTCCGCCTTCACGTACCCGCAGACGTCGGGCGAGAAGCCGTGATCCTCGGCCAGGCTCAGGTACTCGTCCGACACCTTCCGCACGGCGGTCTGCAGCGACGTGATCTCGGGAAAGACCACCCGCATGTCGAACGCGCGGAGCAGCTCGACCAGGCTGCCCATCACGAAGACGTAGCCGGTCTTCTCCCCGGGCTTCGCCTCCCGGGTCAGGTCGGCGAACCACTCGCGGAACAGCCGGGCCCCGTCGCGGGCCCCGCGCCCCGTCCGCTCCTCCGCTGCCGGTGTCGTCATGGCTTCCTCAGGCGAAGAGCAGGTTCTCGACGAAGGTCTCGAGCTGGATCTGGAGGTGCTCGAACCCGGTCATCTGCTCCTCGAACTCGGTGATGAAATAGGGGACCCCGGCCTCGTCCAGCGCCTGGGCGTAGGCCACCTGCTCGTCGAGCCCGGGCTCGCACATCTTGGCCGCCGCGATGATCGCCGCCTCGGCCTTGGCCCCGCGGATCCGCTCCAGCAGCATCCGCTCCTTCGGCTTGCGCAGGTCGTGCTGGACCGGGCTGTACGAGGAGGTCTCGAGATACGCCGTCGCCAGGCTCGCCACCGGGTCGCCCGCGACCGGCACGTCCTCGGTGAGCCAGCGGAGTCCGATCAGCAGGTCGTCGTCCACGACATAGCAGAACTCCGCGATGGCCCGCAGCAATTCGAGCGGGGGCTGCTCGCAGAAGCCGCCCTCGAACACGACGCGCATCCGGTCCTGCGGCCGGTGGGCCCGCTCCCGCAGCCGCGGGAGGAGGCTCGCCAGCAGGGCGTTGTGCTCCTCCCGCTGGATCAGGCCGCCGATCGCGAGGAGCACGTAGGCCTCGTGCACGGGGAGCAGCCACGGCATCTCCCGCTTCAGGGCGTACAGCTCCCGCAGGAGGCGCCGGTTCTCGTTGAACACTTCGAGCGAGCGCCGGAGGGACGCGTCGTCCACCCGGCGGCCCACGACCCCCTCGATGTCGCCCAGCACTCGCCGGTATTCCTGGGACAGGTAGTCGGCGGCGTGCGCCGAATTGGCGTTCTGCGGCAGGTAGAGGATCTGGGCGGGGGCCGACACGTTCCGGCCGTAGATCGCCGCCAGGTTGCGAGCCGCGTCGCAGATGGGATGGGTCACGAAGAGATCGGGCCGCAGCGCCCCGCTCAGGGCCAGCTCCAAGGAGCTGCGCAGGATCGAGCAGATGTATGACCCGAAGTGGGAGTCGGCCGATCGTCGCTCCACCGCTGCCCCACGGACCTTCACCGGCAGCATGCCGGCGGCGTGGGCCAGCTCCTCCGGGAAGTAGACCTGGAAGTGGCCCAGCACCCGGCCTCCCCCCTCGCGCCACCGGGCGACCGTGGGGAACGTCGGGTCCTCCACCACCTCGCGCAGGTCGGCGAGGATCGCGTCCACCGAGCCCTGGAGGTCGAGGTCGAGCAGCGGAACCGTCCCCGGGGATCCCATCGCTACCTCCCCTGCCAGACCGGGTCGCGCTTCTCCAGGAAGGCGAGGAGCCCCTCCTGCGAATCGGCCAGGCGCATGAGGTCGTCGCGGTAGAGCCGCTCGGCGGCATCCAGCGCGGCCCGCGCCGCCGCGGTGGAGCGGCGCACCGTGGCCCGCTTGGCCAGCCGGAGCACGGGCGGGCTGAGCGAGGCCAGGCCCGCCAGGTACGCCTCCACCTCGGCCTCGAACCCGTCGGCTCCGAGGACCCGAGTCACCAGGCCAAGCCGAAGCGCCTCCTCGGCGGTGAGCGTGCGGCCGGTGAGGATGAGGTCCAGCGCCGCCTGCCGGCCGATCCGCTCGGGTAGCAGCGCGGCCGCCGCCGGGGGAAAGACGCCGAGCCGAATCTCCGGCTGGCCCAGCTTGGCGCGGTCGGTGGCCAGGACCACGTCGCAGGCCAGGAGCAGCTCGCACCCGCCTCCCAGGGCGGCTCCTTTGACCGCCGCGACGACGGCGGCCTCGCACTCGAGCAGCCGGCCGATCACCCGGTGAAACGCATCCAGCATGGGACCCACCCGGTCGCCCATGTGGTCGGCCACGTCCAGCCCGGCGCAGAACGCGCGGCCCCGGCCGGTCACC
>JBFIUJ010000084.1:0-9292 GCA_041607595.1 Gemmatimonadales bacterium
AGCGCCACCTGCTGGTCGACACGCTGGAGACGGAGGGGCGCCGGCTCTCCGCCGAGCACCAGGCCCAGCCGTAGGGGGTGGCGCGGCGGCGGCCGAGCCGAGAGAAGCCGGATGCCGGATCTCCTTCGACGGCTCGAGGCCGCCGACCGGGGCACCATCCGAGCGTCCCCGAGGTCGTTGGGGAACGGCCGGCGGCGGGGCGTTTGCGCTCCGGTCCCTCTCGCCGCAGCTTCCGGCATCGACACCCACCGAGGGCCGGTCGCCCTCGATCCCTCATCCCTGCCGAGCATTCGGAGGACTCATGCCGGACACGCCGGAGACACCCGCCGCCCGCACCCCCCGCCACCTCTGGGTGGTCGGCGGCCTCGCGCTCGCGTGGAGCGCCACCGGTGCGGTCGACTACGTCCTGACCCAGATCCAACACGAGGCATACATGAGCAGCTTCACCCCCGAGCAACGGGCGTTCTTCTACGGCTTCCCGGCGTGGGTGGTCTCGGCCTGGGCCGTCGCCGTCTGGGGCGGAGTCCTCGGCGCGCTGCTCCTGCTGCTCCGCCGGCGCCTCGCGGTCTGGGTCTTGCTCCTCTCGTTCCTCGCGATGGTGGTGACCACCGTCCACAACTACGTCCTGTCCAACGGCCTCGAGGTCGTCGGCGACCCGGTCACCCTGGGCTTCACCGCCCTGATCGTGCTCGTGGCCGCGGCGCTCTACGTCTACGCGCGGGCGATGCAGCGGCGGGGCGTGCTGCGCTAGCCGAGGATGCGGTCCGAGACCGCCTGGCCGTGACGCCGCCGCTCCGGGTGCGGGACGCCTCGGAGGCGGACCTCCCAGCGCTCCAGGCGCTCAACGCGGCCGCCGTGCCCCACGTGAACGACGTCCCGGTCACCCAGCTGGCGTGGTTCCTGAAGCACGCCGCGAGCGTCCGGCTGGCAGAGGAGGCGCGGCGCACGGTCGGTTTCCTGGTCGCGCTGGACCCGGAGACCGATTACGCGAGCCCGAACTTCCGGTGGTTCCAGGCGCGCTACCCGCGGTTCCGCTACGTGGACCGGGTGGTGGTGGCGGAGGCGGCCCGCGGCCGCGGCGTGGGTCGCGCGCTCTACGTGGACCTCGTCCGGCGGGCGCCGGCCGGCGCGACCCTGATCGCCTGTGAGGTGAACCTCCGGCCGCCCAACCCCGGCTCGCTGCGCTTCCATCGGGGCCTGGGGTTCCGTGAGGTGGGGCGCCAGTCCACCGACGGCGGGGCCAAGGAGGTGGCCCTCCTCGTGCGCGAGCTGCCCGCCGGGCATACTGCCGATAAGTAGTTATCCGCAATCGTCTTACCGGACCTCGCCCCGGCCGCGGATGCGGTTGGCGGCCGGCCCGGTTCGGGCTATCTTACGCCCCATGCCCGCCCCCCCCGTCTACCTCGATCATGCCGCGACGACGCCGGTCCGCCCCGAGGTCCTCGAGGCGATGCTGCCCTACCTCGGCGAGTCGATCTTCGGTAACCCCTCGAGCGCCCACCGGTTCGGGCGGGCGGCGCGCGCCGGGCTGGAGCAGGCCAAGCGCCAGGTGGCGGCGGCGGTGGGGGCGGAGCCCAACCAGGTCGTCTTCACATCGGGCGGCACCGAGGCCGACAACCTGGCGATCGTCGGGGGGGCGCTCGCGGCCCGGGAGGCGGGGCGCCGGATGTGCGCCGCGGTGTCCGCCGTGGAGCACAAGGCGGTGCTGGCCGCGGCGCACGCCGTCTGTGAGCTGGGGGGCGAGGAGACGATCCTCCCGGTGGACCGGCAGGGGATCGTGGATCTCGACGCGGTGGACCGCGCGCTGGCGGATCGCCCGGCCATCGTCTCGGTGATGTGGGTGAACAACGAGGTGGGCACGGTCCAGCCGGTGGCGGACCTGGCGCGCCGCTGCCGGGAGGCGGAGGTGTTCTTCCACACGGACGGCGTGCAGGCGTTCGGCAAGTTTCCGGTGGACCTGAGCCAGAACTGCTGCACGCTGCTCACGCTCTCCGGGCACAAGATCGGCGGTCCCAAGGGCATCGGGGCCTTGATCGTGAAGGACCGCAAGGCGATCGACGCGATCATCCACGGGGGGAGCCAGCAGTTCGGCCTCCGGCCGGGAACGGAGAACGTGCCGGGGGCCGTGGCCCTGGGCCGCGCCGCGGAGCTCGCGGCGGCGGAGCAGGCGCACGAGGCCGAGCGCCTGGGCCGGATGCGGGACGACCTGGCCCGGCGGCTGCGGGCCGCGATCCCGGACCTGGTGTGGACCGCGGAGGCGGCCGAGCGGGCGCCCCACATCCTCAACGTCTGCTTCCCCGGAACCGACAGCGAAGCGCTCCTGATGCACCTGGACCTGGCCGGTATCGCCGTCTCCAGCGGATCCGCCTGCTCCACCGGCGCGGTGGAGCCCTCCCACGTGCTCACGGCGATGGGTGTGCCGCGCGAGCTCGCCCTCGGCGCCGTCCGGCTGAGCCTGGGCCGGGAGACCACGGAGGCCGACGTGGATCGGGTCGTGGCCGCGACGCCGGCCATCGTGGAGAAGGTCCGCAAGCTCGCAGGAGTGCTGGGACGTGCCTGACCGGGTCCTGGTGGCGATGTCGGGCGGCGTGGACAGCTCGGTGGCCGCGGCGCTCCTGGTGGAGCGCGGCTACGATGTGGTGGGGGCCACGCTGAAGCTCTTCTGCTACGGCGACGACGTTCCCGACCGTCCCTGCTGCTCGCTCGACTCCATCGCGGATGCGCGGGACGTGGCCCACGCGCTGGGCATTCCCCACTACGTCCTGAACCTCGAGGACCGGTTCGGCCGGGACGTGATCCAGGACTTCGTGCAGGAGTACGGGCGGGGCCGGACCCCGATCCCCTGCGTCCGCTGCAACTCTTTCACCAAGTTCCGCGATCTCTTGGCGCACGCCGACGCGCTCGGCTGCGACTTCCTCGCCACTGGCCACTACGCGGTGGCGCGGGACGGCGCGCTCTACCGCGGGCAGGATCGCAACAAGGACCAGAGCTACTTCCTCTGGGGCATCGACCGGGAGGTCGTGCGCCGCATGCTGACCCCCGTCGGCACGCTCACCAAGGCGGAGACCCGGGCGATGGCCCGGCGGCTCGGCCTGACCACGGCGGAGAAGGAGGAGTCGGTGGAGATCTGCTTCGTGCCCGACGGCGACTACGTGGCGGTGCTGGAGCGGCACCTGCCCGCCGACGCCGCGGCGCTCGCCCCCGGCCCGCTGGTGACCGCGGACGGACGGGTGGTGGGCGAGCATGCCGGCTTCGCCCGGTACACGGTGGGCCAGCGCAAGGGGCTCCCCGGCGGCTTCCCCGAGCCGATGTACGTGGTGGGCATCCACCCGGACCGCCGCGAGGTGGTGATCGGCCCGGTCGAGGCCCTGGACGGCCACCGGGTCGAGCTGGAGACGTGCAACTGGCTCGCGCCGCCGCTCGCGCCGGGCGATCCGTGCCGGGTGCAGGTCCGGCATCGCGCGCGAGCCGTGCCCGCCACCGTGGTCTCCCGCACCGACGACGCGCTCGCGCTGACCCTGGCCGAGCCGGCCCGCGCCGTCACCCCGGGGCAATCCGGGGTGCTCTACGGCGAGGACGACCGGGTCCTGGGCGGCGGGGTGATCCGGTGAGGTCCCTGCGCGCGCCCTGGATCCTCGCCGCCCTCGCCGCCTTCGCCCCCGCGGCCGGCCCGGCCGCCGCGCAGCAGGTCCCGGCCACCCAGCCGATGACCATCGACGCGTTCTTGGGCCTCAAGGCGCTGAGCGACCCGCAGATCTCCCCGGACGGGCGCCTGGTCGCCTTCACCGTCACCTCGCCCAGCCTGGAGCCGGACCGGAACGTCTCGCGCATCCATCTGCTCGAGCTCTCCTCGGGAGACACCTGGGAGGCCTCGGGCGGCGCCGGCGTGGAGCGCTCCCCGCGGTGGTCCCCGGACGGCAAGACCCTGTCGTTCATCTCCACCCGCGGCGGCTCGCCCCAGGTGTGGTCGCTCCCGATCCGCGGGGGCGAGCCGGCGCAGCTGACCCACGCCGTCAACGGGGTGACCGACTTCTCCTGGTCGCCCAACGGTCGGGCCGTCTACTACGTGGCGGACGTCAAGTGGCCGGTGAACCAGGAGCTCGACCGGCGGATGGGCGAGTACCCCAGCGACGCGCGGCTCTTTACCGATCTGCTCTACCGACATTGGGACCGGTGGCGGACCGGACTCCGGCAGCACGTCTTCCGCCAGGAGCTGGGCGACACCCTGGCGACGGACATCACCCAGATGGACCGCGACGTGCCGACCCTGGCGCTGGGAGGGCGGGACCTGGCCTTCTCCCAGTTCGGGACCGAGCTGGCCGTCACCTACAACGCCGACCCCGACGTCGCGACCAGCACCAACAACAACATCTACGTGATGGGGCCGGACGGCTCGAGCCCCCAGCCGATCACGACCAACCGGGCCAACGACCACAGCCCCCTGTACTCGCCGGATAGCCGGTACATCGCCTACCTCGCGACCGAGGTACCGGGGGCGGAGTCGGACCGGCAGCAGATCATGCTGTACGAGCGCGCGACCGGCCAGCGCATCGCCCTGAGCCAGAACTGGGACCGCAGCGTCTCGGCGATGACCTGGATGCCCGACTCCCGAAGCCTGTTCGCCGAGGTCCCGGAGAACGGCGAGCGGGTCATCTATCGGATCGAGGTGCCGGGCGGGCGCCGGGCGCGGGTCATCGCCGGCGGGAGCAACACCTCGGTCCGGGTGACCCCGCGGGGGAGCCAGCTCGTCTTCCTACGCCAGTCCGCCAGCCGGCCGGCCGAGCTGTACACCGCCGGCCCCGACGGCAGCGGCCTGCGCCCCCTCACCGGGATCAACGAGCGGGCGCTGGCGAAGCTGGCCCTGAGCCCGCTGGAGCCCTTCCGGTTCGTCGGCGCCCTGGGCGACTCGGTCAGCGGGTGGCTGTTGAAGCCGCCGGGCTTCGACTCCACGCGCACCTACCCCCTGGTCTACCTGATCCACGGGGGTCCCCAAGGCGCGTGGTTCGACGAGTGGCATCCGCGCTGGAACTACGCCCTCTTCGCCTCCCGCGGGTATCTCGTGGCCGCGGTGAACTTCCACGGCTCCATAGGGTACGGGCAGAAGTTCACCAACAGCGTCTCCCAGCACTGGGGCGATTACCCTTACGAAGATCTGATGAAGGGCCTGGACGAGCTGGTGCAGCGGCCCTACGTGGACCGCCGACGGGTCGGCGCGGCGGGCGGCTCCTACGGCGGCTACATGGTCTACTGGATCGCCGGGCAGACCAACCGGTTCCGCACGTTGGTCGCGCACGCGGGCGTCTTCAACCCGTTGAGCATGATGGGCACCACCGACGAGCTCTGGTTCCCCGCCTACGAGTTCGGCGGCACCCAGCTCGCCTCCGGCGCCCGCGCCGTGGTGGAGAAGTGGTCGCCCACCAACTACATCCAGAACTGGAGCACCCCGATGCTCGTGATCCATGGGCAGCGGGACTACCGGGTGGACGTTTCCGAGGGGCTCCAGGCCTTCACGACGCTGCGGCTGCGGGGCGTGCCGTCCAAGTTCCTCTACTTCCCCGACGAAGGGCACTGGATCCTGGGACCGCGCAATCGCCGGCTCTGGTGGGACACGGTGCTCGATTGGTTCGACACCACGCTCAAGGGGGGCTCGTGAACTTCGCGTTGGCCCACGCCGAGGCCGCGGGCATGGATCCCGACCGGGCGGAGTCGGCCGCGGGCACCATCCTGAGCGCGCTGCATCTCTCGTGCAAGAAGCGGGACGTCATCGGCGCGCTCGAGCGCGCCGTGCCCGACATGCACCGGCTGATGGCGAAGGGGGCCGCGATGTCGGGGGGGGGACGGACCGCCGAGATGTTCGCCTTCGTGGCGGACGTGGGGAGCGCCGGCGGGATGCAGAAGCTCACCGCCCAGTTGACCCGCCAGGGGATCTCGCCCGAGGAGGCGCGGGGCGTGGGACGGGCCCTCCTGGACCGCCTCGGCGAAGCCGAGGGGGCCGAGGTCGTGGACCGCCTGCTGGAGGGTCTCCCCGCCTTCCGCGACTTCCTCGGCTGAGCACAGGATGCGCGCCTTCCTTCTCCGCTGGCTGATCAACAGCCTGGCGATCTACGCCGCGGTGGAGCTCTTGCCGGGGCTCCACTTCGAGGGCGGGCCGGTGCGCTTCCTGGTGCTCGCCCTGGTCTTCGGGGTGATCAACAGCCTGCTGCGGCCTTTCCTCACCGTCTTGACCTGTCCGCTCGTCCTCCTGACCCTCGGGCTGTTCACCCTGGTCATCAACGCCGTCCTGCTGATGCTCACCGCCTGGGTCTCGGAGGCGTGGAGCCTCGGCTTCCGGGTGGACGGCTTTTGGGCGGCGTTCTGGGGCGCCCTGGTGATCGGGGTCGTGAGCGTACTGCTCTCCCTCCTGGTGGGTGAGCGGCGCGGCGCGGTGGAGCGTCCCGGGGCCTGATTCCGCCCGGCCGGCACCACCCCTGCTAGATTGCGGATTCCATGGACTCCGCGCCCCAGACGGCTCCCGCCACCGCCCCCCCCTCGGCCCTCCCGGCCGCGGAGACGGTGGATCTCACCCACCCCTCGCTCTACCTGAATCGCGAGCTGTCCTGGCTCGAGTTCAACCGCCGGGTGCTGCACGAGGCGGAAGACCCCCGCACGCCCCTGCTCGAGCGAGTCCAGTTCCTCGGCATCTTCGGCAACAACCTGGACGAGTTCTTCCAGGTCCGGGTCGCCGGGCTGCGGCAGCAGGTGGCGGCCGGCGTGAGCGAGCGCACCGCGGACGGAATGACCCCCGAGGACCAGCTCCGGGCGATCAGCTGGGTGGTGCGGGACCTCCAGGGCCGGCAGGACGCCTGCCTGGCGGCTCTCCTCCCCGCCCTGGCCGAGCACGGGCTGACCCTGGTGACCGATCCGGCCGGGCTCGACGAGGCGGACCGCGCCCACGTCAGCGCCTACTTCGAAGCGAACGTCTTCCCGGTGCTGACGCCGCTCGCCGTGGACCCGGCCCACCCCTTCCCCTACATCTCCAACCTGAGCCTCTCCATCGCGGTCGCCCTGCGGGGCGAGGAGGGGAACGAGCGGTTCGCCCGGGTGAAGGTGCCGAAGATCCTGCCGCGCTGGATCCCGCTGCCGGGGAGCCATCGCTACCTCCCCCTGGAGCACGTGATCGGGGCGCACCTGGAGGCCCTCTTCCCGGGGGCCGAGATCCTCGGCTGGTCCCTCTTCCGGATCACGCGCAACACCGACCTGGTGATCGACCACGACGAGGCCGAGGACCTGCTGAGCCTGATCCAGGAGGAAGTGCGCGCCCGCCGGTTCGCCGAGGTGGTGCGCATCGAGGTGCCGACGGGGGCGCCCCGCTCCCTGCGCGAGCTCCTCCTGCTCGAATTCAGCGACGAGCGGGCTCCGACCATCCCCCTCCGGCCGGACGACATCTACGAGGTGGCCGGACTGCTCGACGCCGCCGATCTGCTCACCCTCCCGGCGGCCGACTTCCCGACGCTGCGGTACACCCCCTTCCAGCCGACCACGCAGCCGCGCCTGGTGGGCGGGGGCGACATCTTCGAGACGATCCGCCAGGGCGACCTCTTCGTCCACCACCCCTACGACAGCTTCACCACGTCGGTGGAGCGGTTCATCCACCAGGCCGTGGAGGACCCGGACGTCGTCGCGATCAAGCTCACGCTCTATCGCACGGGCGGCGCCTCCAGCCTGGCGCGGCTGCTGGCCCGCGCGGCCGAGCGGGGGAAGCAGGTCGCGGTGCTGATCGAGCTGCAGGCCCGGTTCGACGAGGAGGCCAACATCCGCTGGGCCCAGCGGCTGGAGGACGTGGGGGTCCACGTGAGCTACGGGGTGGGGGGCCTCAAGACCCACACCAAGGTGATGCTGGTGGTCCGCCGGGAGGGCGAGACCATGCGGCGCTACGTCCACGTCGGGACCGGCAACTACAACCTGAAGACGGCCCGGCTCTACACCGACTTCGGGCTGCTCTCCGCCGATCCCGATCTGGGGGCCGACCTCACCGATCTGTTCAACGTGCTCACCGGGTTCGCCTCGCCGATCGGCTACCGCAAGCTCCTGGTGGCCCCGCGCGGCATGCGGGAGCGCTTCCTCGCGCTCATCCGCCGCGAGGCGGCCCACGCCGCCAGCGGGCGCCCGGCCAGAGTGCTCGCCAAGATGAACGCGCTGGTGGATCCGGAGATCATCGCCGCGCTCTACGAGGCCTCGGGCGCCGGCGTGACGGTCGACCTGATCGTGCGGGGGATCTGCTGCCTGCGCCCGGGCGTGCCGGGCGTGAGCGAGCGGATCCGGGTCCTCAGTATCGTCGGCCGCTTCCTCGAGCACTCCCGCGCGTTCTGCTTCGCCAACGCGGGGTCGCCCGAAGTCTACTTCGGCTCCGCCGACTGGATGCCCCGCAACCTGGACCGGCGGATCGAGGCGGTGGCGCCCATCGACGACCCCCAGCACCGCCGGGCCCTGCTGGAGCAGCTCGAGCTGATGTGGCGCGACAACCGCCAGGCGTGGGAGCTCGCCTCGGACGGCAGCTACCGGCAGCGCCGCCCCGCCGAGGGCGAGCCGGACCGCGGCACCCATCAGCTCCTGATCGACCGCTACCGCGAGCGCTGAGCCCCCGCTCATGCGAAACGCCCCTCGCCCGGGAGCCGGGAGAGGGGCGTCGGGACGGCGGAGGCGCCTCAGAACCGGAGCCCGGACTCCTCGGCAAACTGCTTGATCAGCTCCTCCTGCCTCGGCGTGAGCTCCTCGGGGACCGCCACCTGCACGGCCACCAGCTGATCCCCCTTCTGTCCGTTCTTCTCCAGTCCCAGCCCCTTGATCCGGAACTTCCGACCCGGTTGGGTGCCCTTCGGGATGGTGAGCACCACCTTCTTGCCGTCGATGGTCCGCACCTTGACCTTGCTCCCCAGCGCGGCCTGCGCGAGGTTGAGCGGCACCTCGCACACGACATCCAGGCCGTCCCGGGAGAAGAAACGGTCCGGCGTGACCTGGAAGGTGACCAGCAGATCGCCTGGTGGCAGGCCGCGCCGCCCCGCCCCACCCTGGCCCTTGATCCGCACCTTCGTCCCGGTATCCGTGGCGGGCGGCACGGTGATCATCACCTTCCGCTCCACCCGCTGCTCCCCCACCCCGCCGCAGGTGGAGCACGGCGTCGACGGGATCGTGCCCCGGCCGCGGCAGGCGGGACAGGGACGGTTCACCGCGAAGCCCCCCTGGCCGAACGACACCGTGCCCCGGCCCTGGCACTCGCCACAGGTCGCGCTCTTCGCGCCGGGCGCGGCGCCGC
>JBFIUJ010000085.1:0-9279 GCA_041607595.1 Gemmatimonadales bacterium
CGATCCCCAGACCGACGAGCAGCCCGTGCTGTTGCTCATCGCCATATGGGCCCGGCCGCTGCCGCTCGGGCCCTCCCGGTAGCGCCAGCGCAGGTCGCGCAGCGCGCGGATGGACCGACCCAGGGCCTCGAGCCGCTCCCGGGCCGCGGGGGCGAGGGCGATGTCCACCTGAGCCGCGTCGCCCAGCGAGGCGGCATCGACCTCCGGGCCCGCGGTGACCAGCTCGCGCGCCTGCCGCTCGAGCCCGTCGAGCAGCCCCTCGATCTTCGCGAGGAAGCGTCCCACCCGCGGCTGCATCACGCCCTCGATCGTCGAGACCAGGATGTGGACCGCGGTCTTCTCCCCGCACCCCATGCAGGCGCCGTCGCCGCCCACCATGCTGCGGTAGTTCCGCTTCTTGAGCAGCAGGGAGGAGAGCACCCCGATGCCCTCGTCGAGGTCGGCGATGTTCAGGAAGCGGTCCGGCGTGTCGGGGAGCCGCTCCCAGAGCCCCCAGTGGCGCCGGAGCCGGTCCACGATCGCGTCGTCTTGGCGGACCGTCACCAGCGCCTGCTCCGGGCAGACGTCCACGCAGATGTTGCAGCCCTTGCAGGCCTCCGGGTTCACCGTGATCGAGAGGAGCCCGCCCGCGCCTTTCTCGCGCGCCTCGGGCACGTCGAAGAACGGCGTGGTCTTGGCCAGGGGGAAGTCGGCCAGCTGCGAGTAGAGCGCGGCGAAGTCCGCGTCCAGCTCGGTCCGGCGCTCGGCGTCCCAGCCGAGCTTGCCGGCGACGGCCGGGTAGGCCCGCGCGAGCACGTCGCCGAAGCCGGTGAACGGAGTTCCGGTCAGGAGCTTGCGGCACTCCCGCGCGAGGTGGGGCAGGACCTGCCGCAGCCGGTCGTAGGACCGGTCGCCCGGGGCCGATCGGAGCCCGCTCTGCAGGACGTCCTCGACGGTGGAGACGAGTCCCGGGATCGCGGCATCGGGGCACTGGACCCAGCACTGGCTGCAGCCGGTGCACCGCTCGGCCACGAAGTCCGGGACCTCGAAGCGGATCGCCGTCATGTCCCGGACACTGCTGGTGGCCGCCGGGATGGCGCTGGTCGCCGCGAAGGGATCCGCGATCACGTCCTTCCCGGTGAGGGCGCAGTAGCCACAGACCTGCTCCCAGAACCGCCCCGGGTTGCCGATACCCGGGCGGGCGGCGGGAACGTCGAGCAGCGAGGGAAGCCGGGGCAGGGACTTGGTGCCGGCGGCCTCGTCCGCCAGCGCCCCCGGGGGAACCGCGCGCATCTCGTCGAAGCCCCGGCGGATGACCCGCAGGTTCGCCTCCACCACGGCCGCGCCGAGCTTGCCGAACTTCTTCTCCGTCTGGGCGCGGAGCCCCTCGAAGACCCGCTCCCGGTCCATGCCCGCGCGCTCGGCCAGCGGGGCCGCGGCGAAGAACGCCCCGAGGAACGCGGCGCCCTGCATCCGGTAGCGCAGGTCCGGCTCGCTGCTCTCCTCGGTGGCGATGCGGAAGGCGTCCAGGACGTAGACCGCGATCTCCCGATCCCGGATGGTGCGCTGCGCCGAGGGCGGGAGCGCCGTCCAGGCCTGCTCGGGCTCCTGGTCGCTCTGCAGGATGAAGATCCCGCCCGGCGCCAGGCCGGCCAGCGGATCGGAGTTGCGGAAGACGTTCGGGTCGGGCGCCAGCACCACGTTCACGTGCCGCAGCTCCGCGTTGAGCCGCACCGGCTCCGGCGAGAGGGTGGCGTAGAAGGTGGTGGGCTGCCCCTTCTTCTCCGAGCCGTACTTCGGGTTGGCCTTCACGTGCAGGCCGAAAAGCTCGAACGCGGTGAGGCAGAGGTTCTTCCCCATCGTGATCGCGCCCCAGCCGCCGACCGAGTGGATCCGGATGGACGTGGCGCCCTCGGGCATCAGGTCGAGGGCGGCCGCCGGCCGGAGCGCCAGGTCCGCCAGATGGGGATAGTCGTCCAGCACCTGCTGCTGCCAGAGCTGGAGCTTCGGCTCGGTCGCGTCGGGACGCACGAAGTCGATGCCCAGGTAGAAATGCCGGCGGCCCCCGCCGCCGGGCAGCATGTTCTCCACCGCCGCGACCAGGTCCGCCGGCTGGAGGTCGCGGCTCCCGAACCCGAAGCCGCCGGCGTAGAACTCCGGCACCTGGTCGGGATGCAGCGCCGCCAGCCCGGGATGCGGCTGGCGCTTCGCGGCGCGCCCGTTCTCCACCGCCTTGCCCATCGCTGCGCGGATCTCCCGGAGGAGGGGGGGATCCACCGCGAGCGGCTGGTCCACCCGCTCCAGCACCACCACCGCCTTCCGGGCGCCGAGGAGCGAGGTCACCAGATCGGCGGGGAAGGGGCGGAACATCACCAGGTCCAGCACGCCGACGCGCACGCCGCGGGCCCGCAGGTGATCCACCACCGCCTCGGCGTTGGAGACCACGGAGCCCTGTCCCGCGATGACGTACTCCGCGTCCGCCAGGCGATACCCCATGGCGCGGGCGTACTGCCGCCCGGTGAGCCGGGCGTACTCGGCCATGGCCCGGTCGGTCAGCTCGGTCAGGTGGTCGAAGTAGAACGGCCGCTGGGCCGCCACTCCCTGGGCGTAGCTGTCTTGGTTCTGCACCACACCGAGCATGGCCGGGTAGTCCAGGTCGAACACCTCCGGGATCCGGCGCCGGGTGGCGCCGAACACCAGCCGCTGCGCCGGCGTGGGGCAGGGGATCTCGTCGGACGGATCGCCCAGGTAGGCCCGCACCAGCTCGCGCTCCGGCTGCCGGACCGACTCGATCACGTGACTCGTCAAGAAGCCGTCCTGGGCGCAGAGCCCCGGGTTCAGCGACAGCTCGGCGATCCGATGCGCGATCAGCGTGAGGTCCGCGACGTGCTGGACGTCCTTCGCGAACAGCTGGAAGAACCCTGTGTCGTCCACCGCGTGGTAGTCGTCGTGGCCGGCGTGGACGTTGAGCGCCTGCTTGGTCATGGCGCGGGCCGCGACGTTGAGCACGTAGGTGAGCCGCTTGCCCACTGCGGGGTAGAGCGACTCGTGCATGTACGCGATGCCCTGGCCGCTCGAGAAGTTGGTGGCCCGGAGGCCCACCATGCTCATCCCGGCGGTCACACCCGCCGCGGCGTGCTCGCCCTCGGGCTCGAAGAAGAGGAGCCGCCGCCCGTGGGCGTTGGTCACGCCGTCCGCCGTCGCCGCCGCCCAGCCCTCGCCCATCTGGGTGGACGGGGTGATCGGATACGCGCCGGCGGCGTCGCTCGCCGCGGTCTCCACGTCCACGACCGCGGTGCTGCCGTCCACCGCCGCCCAGGTGCCGGGATAGGGCGGGGCGTCCGGAGCGGGATCGGGACGGGGCTGGGACGTGCGCTTCGGCCGGATCTTCATGCGGCGACACTCCTCACTGCGCCTCCCTCGGCCGGGAAGCGTTGGGGGCCATCCACCCAGACGATCGCGCCGGTGGGGCAGCGCGCGGTGGCGGCCGAGTTTTCCAGGGCGATCTTCTCGTAGTCGATCACGGCGAGCCCCCGGCGCATCTCGATCAGGCCCGCGGCCGCGTCCTGGACGCAGCGACCGCAGGCGTTGCAGGCCACCGTGCAGAGCGCCGTCGCGGCCTCGCCCTCGAGGAGATTGCGGCACTGCACCAGGAGGTGGTGCGCCATCGGCATTAGGACGAAGAGGTCGAGCGGACACGCCTCCACGCAGTCGCCGCAGGCGGTGCACCGGTCCGGCTCCACCTCGGGCAGGCCGGCCGCGTTCATCCGGATGGCGTCGAAGTCGCAGGACACCGCGCAGTCGCCCAGGCCGACGCATCCCCAGGGGCAGCCCTTGCCACCGCCGCTGACGGCGACCGCCGCGCGGCAGCTCTCGAGGCCGTGGTAGTCGGCCTTCTGGACGGCCACGTCGCTTCCCCCGGCACAGAGGAGGCGGGCCACCCTCCGCACCGCCTGGCCCGCGTCCACCCCGAGGTACGCGGCCACGTCCGCGCGGTCCGCCTCGCCCATCACCGTGCACACCGCCGGCGCGACCGCGCCCGCCACGGTCGCCTCGGCGAACGCCCGGCAGCCGGCGTAGCCGCAGGCCCCGCAGTTGGCGCCGGGCAGGAGTCCCGTCACCTCCTGGATCCGCGGGTCCTCCCACACGTGGAAGCGACGGTGGGCGACGGCGATCAGGAGCCCGAAGACGACGCCGACGCCGCCCAGGATCAGGACCGAGCCCAGGATCGCCTCAGCCATCGCCGAGCCCGGACAGGTCCGCCTGTTGGAGCAGCCATCCGGCCAAACGATCCACCGGATCGACCCCGCTCCCGTTTCCGCTCGGCGCCGCCGCGGCCGCGGGGGGCCGCTCGGCCAGCGCCGCCAGGTGGCGCAGGTCCTCGGCCTGCTGCTCGGCCGTGCGGGCGCCGAGCCGCCGGCGGGGCGGCTCGGGCAGGTGCTCGACCCGCAGCCGTTGCCACGAGGAGGGGCCGCCGGCCGGATCGTGCACGAACCGCGCGCCGCCCTCCGGCAGCACCGCGGCGACGCCCGGAGCGGGTGCGCCGGCCAGCCGCTCGAGCGCCGCGGGATCGCCTGTCTGCATCACGAACACGCCCGGGGTCACCAGGCGGGCCAGCGCGGCCGGGGGAGCGTCCCCCTCCACCACCAGCGCGATCCGCACCGCGCCGTCCAGGAAATCGGCCAGCGCGGCGGGAACCCGGTCGGCTCCGCCGACCTCGACCACGAGGGGCGGGGCGATCTGTCGCTCGGATCGGCTCCACTCGCGGAAGGGGAGTCCCTTCTGGGCGGCCTCGTCCGCCTTGCCGGCCGCCTCGCCACGGCGGGCGCTCTCCAACGCGCGGGCCGCGGCGAACACCCGGCCCGCCCGGCCCAGGGCCCGGTCCACCGCCCGGCGCAGATCGCTGCCCGCCCCCACCCGTGCGCGGTACAGCGCGTCTCCCTCGGCCCGGGCCTCGTCCAGGATCGCCAGCGCCCGTTCCGACCGGGCGAGGGCGGCCTCGTCCATCGGCGGCTCCGCGTCGAGCACCCGACCGAAGCGCTCCGGGTCGATGCGCCCCCCGGCGAAGGGGCCCAGCTCGAGCGCGAGGCGCCGGGCCAGGTCGCCCTCGCTGACCCGCTGCCGGGCGAGGAGGGCTCGGGCCTCGGCCGCGGTCCGAGCGAGGGCGGCCTCGAAGTCGGCCCGGGGAGCCGTGAGGGCGGCGAGCGCGGCGGCGGCGGTGGCGTCAGACGGCATAGCTGTCGAGCTCCTCGTCCAGGCGGGCGATCCGCTCGTCGGGGGTGAGCGCGGGGATCCGGCGGGTTTCCTCGTAGCGGGGCCGCGTCGGGTCGCGATAGAAGAGGCCCAGCCGGATCCGCTCGCCGCCCTCCGCCAGCCTCCGCGCCGCGTCGAGGTCGGAGGGGTCGTGGCGGAGCTTCTCCGGGTAGAGCCGGTCGAGCTCCGGGGTCGCGATGCCCCGCTCGTGCGTCAGCAGCTCGACGTGGGACGGGTTCCGCTGGGCGTCGGTGAACAGGTCCGGGGTGTAGTGGGGACAGCGCTGCAGGATCCGCACGAAGGCGAAGCCGCGGTGGCGCCGCGCCGCGAGGATCGTCGCGTAGAGGTGCGGCGGGATCCACTCGGCCGTCTGGGCCACGAAGCTCGCGTTGGTGATGCCGAGCGTCACCTCCAGCGGGTTCATCGCCGGGAGGAAGGTCCCCTCGGGCTGGGTGTTGGTGGGGAAGCCCTGGGGCGTGGTCGGCGAGGACTGGGCCTTGGTCAGCCCGTAGATCCCGTTGTCCAGCATCAGCGCCGTCATGTCCATGTTGTAGCGCGTGGCGTGCAGCCAGTGCCCGGCGCCGATGGACACGCAGTCGCCGTCGCCCATCACGACGAACACCGTGAGGTCGGGCCGGTGCAGCTTGATCCCCGTCGCCACCGGGAGGGCCCGGCCGTGCAGGCCGTGGAAGCCGTAGGTGCGCAGGTAATGGGGGAACCGGCTGGAGCAGCCGATGCCGGACACGAACACCGTGCGCGCGGGCTCCAGCCGCTCGGCGGCGAGGAGCCGCTGCACCGAGGAGAGCACCGAGTGGTCTCCGCAGCCGGGGCACCAGCGGGGCACGGCGCCTTCGAAGTCGGCGACCGTGTAGTCGCGCTCGACGTCGTCGGCCAGGCAGAGCAGCGAGCAGGCGGTCATGCCGGTTCTCCTTGGCGCACCTTGGCGCGGATGGCCTCGTGGATGCGGCCTGGCCGGAGCGGCTCGCCCAGCACCCGGGTCCAGCAATCCACGTCCACCAGCGTGTGGGCCCGGAGCAGCCATGCGAGCTGGCCCCGGCGGCGGTTCTCCTCGGTGATGTAGGGCGTCCCGAGCTCGTCGCTGTAGTTGATCTCCACCGTCATCACCCGGCGGAAGCGGTCGAAGATCTCCCGGAGCCCGGGCTCGAGCGGCGAGAGGAAGGTGAGGTGGAGCGAGGACACCGCGAGGCCCTCCTCCCGGGCGCGCTCGACCGCCTCCTCGATCGCCCCGCGGGTGCTGCCCCAGCCGACCACCAGGAGGTCGCCCTTCTCCGGACCGTTGACCGCGGGCGGCAGGAGCGAGCGCTGGAGCACCGCGAGCTTGCGGCTCCGCATCTCCGAGCCGCGCTGGTTCACGTCGGTGGTGTAGGCCACCCGGCTCCGCTCGTCGTGGGCCAGCCCGGTCACCGTGTGCATGCCGCCCGACTGGCCCGGGATGAAGCGGCGGGAGAGCCCGGTCCGGGGGTCCCAGCCGAACGGGGCGGCGCCGGCGGGCACCGCCCGTTGGTCCGGCGGCTGGGCCTGCCACGCGGCGTCCAGCACCGGCCGGGGGAAGGGCTGGACCCCGGTGGCCAGGTTGGCGTCGGTCAGGACGATCACCAGCGTGCGGAACGCCTCGGCGATCCGCCGGGCGGTGACCATCACGTGGAAGCACTCCTCGATCGTGGCCGGGGCGATCACCACGTGCGGGGTGTCCCCCGGCTGCCCGAAGATCGCGGCCAGGAGGTCCGACTGCTCGACCTTGGTGGGGAGGCCGGTGCTGGGCCCGCCCCGCTGGACGTCCACCACCACCAGCGGGATCTCGGCCATCACGGAGAGCCCCAGGAACTCGGTCTTGAGGGCTAGGCCCGGGCCGGAGGTGATGGTGAACGCGACCTTGCCGCCGTACGAGGCGCCGATGGCCACCCCGACCGCCGCGATCTCGTCCTCCGCCTGGTGGAGGATGCCGCCGTAGCGGGCGAACACTTCGCCCAGATGGTGCGACACCGAGGTGGCGGGCGTGATGGGATACATAGCGGCCAGCTCCATGCCGGCGGCCACGGCGCCCAGGGCCACGGCCTGGTTCCCGTTCATCACCACCATGGGACCGGGCGCGGCGCGCACCGGGACGTCAAACCGGACGTCGAGGTGCTCCTGGGCCCAGGCGATGCCGAGCTCCAAGAGCTCGACGTTCCGCTGGTAGACCTCCTCCGACTTCTTCCGGAAGGCGTACGCGATCTGGTCCCGGACGAGCTGCACGTCGCGGTCGTAGAGCCAGGTGAGGAGGCCCAGCGCAAACATGTTCTTCCCGCGCCGCGCGTTCTCCACCACCGTGAGGCACTGCTCCTCCATCGGCACCTCGACGATCCGGTACCGGCGGCTTCCCAGCTCCTCCATCGCGGACGCCCACGCGGCGCGGATCGACGGATCGGCGTGCGTGGCCCACATGTTCTCGACCAGGATGATGGCGTCGTCCTCCAGCGCGTCGAGCCGATGGCGGGCGAGGAGGACCTGCTCGTTGAACGCGACGACCAGGTCGGTGCGGTCGCCCCAGTTGGTGACGGGGCCGGCGCCGATCCGGATCCGGTTTCCGCTCGCGCCCGCGGGGATCCGGGGCGGAGGCTCGATCTCGGCGGGGATGATCTCCACGGTCCAGGCGCCGTTGCCCATCTTGGCCGAGACCGCGCCGAAGATCTGGCCGCAGCGCTGTGCCCCCTCGCCGGCATCGGACACGATCTCCACCGTGTGCTGGCGGACTCGGCGGGCCTCGACCGCCGCCTCTTCCACGAGTCCTGGCCCTCCAGCTGGCATGGCTTCTTGGGACACGACGCCGCTCCGGGTAACGAGCCGTCCCGCAAGGGGCCCCTATCGGATCCGGTGCGGGACCAGTGCCGTCGCGATCCCAAACGCGCTGCGCTCGCGACGGGTGGTGACCACGAACGAATACCGCTGAGACTCTGAGGGAATGCTGAAGAGGGGTTGAAGCGGCCCCCAGGAAGGGGCAAGGCGGGCGGGGCTCGCTCGGGAGGAGCTTGGGGTCTCCGTTCTCAGGTCCGAGGAGCGAGTGGCGTCACGGGAGCACCGGGGCGGCGGCCTTCACCTCGTCCCACAGGCGGTCCAGCGCCTCCAGGCCCGCCGTGTGGAGGTCGATTCCTCGCTCCTCCGCCAGCCGCTCCACGCCGGCGAACCGCTCGGTGAACTTCCGGTTGGCCGAGTCGAGCGCGCCCCGCGGGTCCACCCCCGCCTTCCGGGCCAGGTTCACCACCGCGAAGAGCAGGTCGCCGATCTCGGCCGCGAGCTCGGGACCGCCCCGCGGTCCGGGGCGGTGCTCGGTGTAGTCCTGGTCCGCCCTCGGGGGGTGGGGGCGACGCTCCACGTCGTGCCGCAGCTCGGCCTCCGTCTCCGCCAGCTCCTCCTTCACCTTGGCCAAGGGGCCTTCCACATCGGGCCAGTCGAACCCGACCGACGCGGCCCGCTCCTGCAGCCGGTAGGCCATGAGCAGCGGCGGCAGGGTCCGGGGGAGGCCATCCAGCAGGCCGCGCCGGCGCTTCGCCCGCTCCCGTCGCTTCAGCACCTCCCAGGGCTCGGCGTCCCCCAGGTCGAAGAGGTGCGGGTGGCGGCGCTGCATCTTGCGCACCAGGTCGTCGGCGACCTGGTCGGCGGTGAACTCGTCCCGCTCCTCGGCCAGCACCAGCTGCCAGGCGAGGTGGAGCAGGAAGTCGCCCAGCTCGTCCCGGATGGTCGCCGGGTCGCCCTCGCCCAGGGCGTGGTCCACCTCCAGGACCTCTTCCACTAAATAGGGCCGGAGCGTCTCACGGGTCTGGGCGCGGTCCCAGGCGCAGCGGGCGCGCAGGTCCCGAACCATGTCGAGGGCGCGGTCGAGCGGAGAGTGGTTGGCCATGCGCAGATAGTACCGGGTCGAGGGGAACGGGGGAACGGGAAAACGGGAGAACGGGGAAACAGGAGAACAGGAGAACAGGGAAGAGCGAAAAGGCCTCACCCCCTGCAGTCATAGGGACCGGGGGCGGGTTCAGCGTGCCCCCTCTCCAC
>JBFIUJ010000086.1:0-9277 GCA_041607595.1 Gemmatimonadales bacterium
GCGGGAATCCATGCCTAGCGATTGGGCGCGTCGAACCGCACCGCCTGCTGGACCAGCACCCGCACCGGGGTGCCCCGGACCTTGCCGGGCTTGAACACGCTCTTGAGGATCATCTCGCGGGCCGGCTCCTCGAACGCCTTGTTGGAGGAGCTCAGGACCTTGAACGAGCTGGGCTCGGCGTGCCCCGTGGTGTCCACGATGAACTGGGCCTCCACCCGACCGCCGATCCCCGCCCGCTCCAGCACAGGGGGATACCGCCGCGGGCCCTGGACGATCATCTGGGGCGGATCGTCCACCTGGGCCTCCAAGAAGGTCTCGCCGGAGAGGATCACCGGGCCGGTCCCGCCCACGATGCCGGTCGCGATGCCGCCCTCGACGCCCTTCCCGGTGAAGTTCTTGGGATCGAACTTTTCGTTGATGTTCACCGGCGGGATCTCGGTGGGGATCACATCCGGCGCCACGACCACCTGGAAGCCCTTCGGCGGCGGGTTGGCGCTCACCACCACGTCCGGCGGCGGGGGCTCCGGCTCGGCCTGCTTGGCCACCTCGAGGAACACCACCGTGGTGTCCTGCAGGACCTCCTTGAGCGTCTCGGCCGCGCCCTGCGTGGCCTTGACGGCCGCGAGGATCAGCACGCCGTGGACGATGAACGAGACGATCGACTGGCCCAGCGTGCGCTGCTTCGGCGGAGCTGAAGAAATGAGGTTGTCGAACACGCCACCCTCCAGGGGAGTCTGACTGGAGAAGAAGCTACACCCCGGGATTCACCCGGGAGTGGCCTCTGCATGACAATTTCATGACAGACGGGTTAAGGGACGGTGCCGAGCGACCGCGCGGGGCGTCGCTCGACGCGGCCTGTAATATGGTCGGCCGCCCGTTCGGCGCAACCGGGGGCCTCACGCCGGGCCCGGGGGCCGGGGCAGCCGGACCGTGAACGCCGTCCCCCGGCCGGGCCGGCTCTGCACGGCGATCTCGCCCCCGTGGGCCTCGGCGATCCACTTGGTGATGGCCAGGCCCAGCCCGGTGCCGGGGCGATCCCCGGCCCGGGAGCGGGCCGGATCGGCCCGGTAGAAGCGGTCGAAGATGTGGGGCAGATCCCCGGCCGCGATGCCGACCCCGGTGTCTCGCACCGTGATGACCAGCTCGTGGCCCAGGTCCGCCAACGCCAGCCCGACCTCTCCCCCGTTCGGCGTGTACTTCACCGCGTTGGTGACGAGGTTGAGCAGCAGCTGTCGGATCCGGGACGCATCCACCGGGAGCATCACCGGGTCCGGCGGCACGTCCACCGTGACGCGCACCCCCGCCGCCTCTCCCAGCATCTCGGCGGTCTCGCCCGTGTCCGCCACCAGAGCCCGGAGGTCGCAGGGCTCGACCGCCAGTGTGGCGCGACCCTCGTCGGCCCGGGCCAGCATCAGCAGGTTGTCCACCAGCTCCGACATCTGGTTGAGATGGTCCAACGATTGGTCGAGCCCCTCCAGGCTCTCCGCCGGGATGCCGGGCTGGGTCAGCGCCCGCTCGACCCCGGCCCGCAGGACCATGAGCGGCGTCTTGAGCTCGTGGCTCGCGTCCGCGGTGAAGCGCCGCAGGGAGGCGAAGCTGCGCTCCAGCCGCGCGATGGTCGCGTTCACCGTCACCGCGAGGCGGGCGAACTCATCGCCGCTCATCGGGACGGCGAGCCGCCGATGGAGGCTGCGTCCGTCGGTGATCGCCTCCAGCTCGTCGCGCATCGCGCGGAGCGGCGCCAGTGCCCGGCCGGCCAGGAAATACCCCACGGCGATGGAGCCCAGCAGGATCACCGGTCCGATCAGGAGCATGGAGCGCAGGAGGTCCTCGGGCCCGAAGCTCACGTCCGAGGTCCGGGCGGCCACCAGGACCGCCCCGACCTCGGGACCGGCGTCGGCGATCGGCATGCGGAGAAATCGCAGGTTGCCCTCGACCGGATCCACGATGGTCCCGGAGTCGGTCGCCGCAGGGGGCGGCGTGAGGAGCGCGGTGAGCGCCTCGACGGCGGCGAAGTTGAGGCGCCGGGTGGGCTCGTTCAGGTAGAGGTAGTCGCCCCGCCGATCCGAGACGACCAGGAAGTCGCGGACCCCTTCGAAATTGGCGGCGATCGCCTGCTCCAGCTCCCGCCCCTCGCCGCCGCGAATCACCTGCCCCGCGTACACGCGATAGGATTCGTTCAGCCACCGCCGGGCGAAGTCCGCCTCGATGAAGAGCCGCTGGTCGATCTCCCGCACGCTCGACTGCCGGCGCTCGACGTAGAGGGCCGTGCCGAACACGAGCACGGTCGCGCCGAGCGCGACCGCGTACCAGACCGTGACCCGCCGCCGGAGGCTGGGCACGTCACCCCTTCACCACGTAGCCGACCCCGCGCACCGTGTGGATCAGCTTGGTTGCGCGTCCGGCGTCCACCTTCTTCCGAAGCCGGTTGATCACCACATCCACGATGTTCGTCCCCGGGTCGAAGTGGTAATCCCAGGCGTACTCGGTGATCAGGGTTCGGGACATGACGCGCCCGGCGTGGCGCATCAGGTATTCCAGCACGGCGTACTCCTTCGGTGTGAGATCCACCACCTCTCCGCCGCGGCTCACCTCCCGCGTCGCCGTGTCCATCTGCAGATCGCCCACCTCCAGCACCGGCGGCGCCAGCCGCGTGGGCCTGCGCCCCAGCGCCTCCACCCGGGCGAGGAGCTCCTCGAAGGCGAACGGCTTGGTCACATAGTCGTCCGCCCCCGCCCGCAGCGCCTGCACCTTGAAGTCCACCGCGTCCTGGGCGGTGAGCACTAGGATCGGGATCGTGTTGCCCCGGTCCCGGAGCGTGCGGACGATCTCGAACCCGTTCATGCTCGGCAACCGGAGATCCAGCACCATCAGGTCGTACTGGCCGCCCGAGGCGAGGCGCAGCGCCTCCAGGCCGTCGTCCACCAGGTCCGCCTGGTAGCGCTGCTCCTCCAGGCCCCGCTGCACGTAGGGCCCGACGGTCCGGTCGTCCTCCACGACGAGGATCTTCACGCCGTGTCGCCCTCCGCCGGCACCGGGAGAAACACCCGGAAGGTGCTGCCCCATCCCGGTTGGCTCTCGACCTCGAGGCGGCCGCGGTGCTGCTCGACGATCCCGTAGCAGATCGAGAGACCGAGCCCGGTGCCCCGGCCCTGCGGCTTCGTGGTATAGAACGGCTCGAAGATCTTGGTCAGCTCCGCGCGCGGGATCCCGCTCCCCGTGTCTTCGAACTCGACGACCACCTCGTCCCGGCGCACGCCTCCCGCGCCGGTCCGTACGGTGAGCGTGCCGTTCCCGTGCTCCATGGCGTCCAGCGCATTGAGCATGAGCGCCATGAAGACCTGGATCAGCTGCTCCCGGTTCCCCAGCACCCGGGCGGTGTCGGTGGCGAGATCGGCCTTGACGGTCAGCCGTTTGAAGCGATCGTGGTGCTTGAGGAGAAAGAGCGTCTCGCCGACCAGGGCGTTCACGTCCACCGGACGCATGGCCTTGCCCTTGGGCCGGCTGAAATCGAGGAGTCCTTCCACGATCCTCGTGCACCGCTCGACTTCCTTGTCGATGATCTCGGCGTACTCCCGCAACACCGGCTCGGCCGGCCCCGAGATCTCGTCGAACCGCCCTTCCATGGCGGCCACGCAGGCGCCGATCGTCGCCAGGGGGTTGTTGATCTCGTGCATCACCCCGGCGGCCAGCTGGCCGACCGCCGCCAGCTTCTCGCTCTGCAGGATTTGCTGCTGGATCGCGCGCCACTCGGTGACGTCCTCCCCGACCGTGATCACGTGGGTGACGCGATCCTCGTCCAGGCACATCGGGATCTTGCTGATCCGGTAGAAGCGGATGTCGCTCTCGACCGGCACCTCCACCTCCAGGACGCTGGTCTTGCCCGACTCGAAGACCTCGTCGAACTCGGCCTTGAGGCGCTCGGGCACCTGCCGCGTCAGGATCTCGAAGACTTGTCGTCCCAGCACGGCGTCCCGCCGCACGCCGTGGTCTCCCATTTCGCGCTTCCGATTCCAGATCTGAATCCGGTAGTCCCGGTCCACCACGTAGAGGCCCACCGGGAGGCAGTCGATGATGAGGCTGGTGAAGAGCCGCTGCTCTTCCACCTCGCGCGTGCGTACGGCCACCTCGTAGGCGAGGTCTTCCGACAGCTCGACGGCCGCCAGGAAGGGGGCGAAGAGATCGGCCACCACCTCCAGGATCTCGTCCCGCTCGCCGTTCTCCCCGCCGCCGACCGCCTCCAGCACCCCCAGAGTCTTGCCGTCATGGGTGAGGGGATGCCGGAGCGACCCGGGCCCGAGCGGGGGCAGCGCCTCCAGCGTCTCGGCGATCCGGGGCGACGCGGAGGGCAGGGCGTGGAAGGCGCTGCCGCCGGGCTCCCGGAGCCAGACCGTCACGGCCTGCGCCGGGAGCTCCTGGCGCAGGAGGTCGGCCGCGGCCAAGACCGCCTCGGCCGGCCGGCGGTCCGAACGCAGCAGCTTCGCGATCCGTCCCACGATCGCGAAGCCCCGCGAGGTCCCGCTCGCTTCGGGGGTCACGGCCGTCTTCCCCTCGGTCGGGACCCGATCGCCCCGTGGCCTCGCATCACCGCTCACCTCCGTTCCGCGGCGTCGGCACGCCCTTCCACAAGATACCGCCCTCCCGGGCCGCCCCCACCTCGGCGCGGCACGCGCCCCGGCCAGACGCTCGTGGCCAGCGCCAGAACGACCGTTCCATGCCAGGCCGCCAGGGTGCGCCACACCCAGCCGAGGCTCCGCTCCGTGGCCCGGAGCTCGAGCGCCGCGCCGCCGCGGAGGCCGGCGATCGCCACGGCAACCGTCCCCTCGCCGTCGGAAATCCGGCGCATGCCTTCGGTGCGCACCGCCTCCGAGGGGGCGGGGCGGAGCTCCGGCCAGATCCGGTCGAGGTCGGTCCGTCGCACGCCGGGCGCGGTGCTCGCGATCTCCACCAACCGCCGCGCCGCGAGCAGCGGAACCTCGGTGGCGGCCGCGGCGGTTTGCTCCAGCTCGCGGCCGAGCGCCAGGCCGAGGGCGCCGCCGGCCACGGCAACGAGACCCAGCGCCATCCACCGCCGGTGGGTCGCCTCACGCGCCGCCTGCACGGCGAGCACCAGCCCGAGGAGGGTGGCCAGGGCGAGCCCCCCAGCCAGCACCGGCGGGTCGCGCGGCGGCAGCGCATCGCGCACCAGCACCCAGCCTGGCCCGGACACACGCCGCTCGGCCGCGGGAGCGGGCAGCGGAATCCGTCCCTCCGCTCGGCTCGGCCGCGCGGTGCCCGGCAGGAGTCCCGTGGGCCCCCACCCCACCTGGAGCACCCCCGGCCAGAAGGGGGACGCCTCCAACGCGCTCGCCGCGGAGAGCAGGCGGGGCGGAGGTCCAGCCTCCGAGGGTGACGGCACCACCAGGCTCAGGTAGCCGGCCGCGGCGGCGCCGAGCGCGCTATCCGCCGCGTGGCGCCAGGCCCGGTCTGCCCGCGACGCCGACCCCACCATCGCGGCAAGCGCGAGCCCGGCCACCGCCCCACCGACCAGTGCCCTCGCCCGCGATGCCGGGCGCGGGCTCACCGGACGGCCGACTCGGCGCGGGCCACCACCTCCCACACCTCGCCGCGCCGCCGCATGAGCAGGAGCTCCGGTCGCTCGGTCTCGATCCCGGGCTCGGCCAGATTGGTCGCGGCGGTCACGACCCAGGCGGCCGCAAGATCCCCCTGCACTCGCAGGTCCGATCGCACCAGGCGTCGCCGAGGCTCGCTCGGCGCGGCCGACCCGCCGCGGCCCACCGTGTCGTAGTACGCGTAGAGCGCGGCGAGGACGTGGGGCTCCGCGCTCACCCGCTCGCTGACGGGGGGTCGCCGTTCCACGCGGCACGCGCCGAGGAGCAGCAGGGCGAGCAGGATGCGATGCATGAGGGGCTCGAGGGCTAGGCGGAGAATCCGGTGGTCACGGCAGGGGCCTGCGGGCGTCAGCCGTCCATCGCCCCGGCGCCGCGCCGACGATCGAGGACGGCCCGCAGCGTCTCCAGAACCTCGGCCGCCGTGTAGGGCTTGGGGACATGGGCGTCGAAGGCGTCGTCGCCCGACATGTCGAGCCGGCCAGCGTCGAAGCCGGTCGCGAGCACGACGGGAAGCCCGGGCCACCGGTCCCGAACGACGACGATCAAGTCCCGCGCGTCCATCCGGGGCATGACCATGTCGGTCAGCACGGCATCGATGCCCGGCTCCGTCTCCAAGCACCGGATCGCCGCCTCTCCATCCTCGGCCGTCACGACCCGATATCCGAAGCGCTGCAGCATCCGCTCACCCGCGCGACGGACGGCCACGTCGTCGTCGACCAGCAGGACGGTCTCGGAGCCCCGCATGTCCGCCTGGGGAGCCGACCGCTCCTGGACCACGTCCGGGGCGATCTCGGGTAGATAGACCGTCACCGTCGTCCCCCGCCGAGGGGCGGACTCGATGTCCACGCCCCCCTCGTGGCTCCGGACGACGCCGTGGACGATGGAGAGTCCGAGGCCGGTCCCCTGTCCAACCCGCTTGGTCGTGAAGAACGGCTCCATCGCGCGCGAGCGCACCTCGGGGGGCATGCCCACGCCGGTGTCGGTCACAGCGAGGGCGGCGAAGCTTCCCGCGGGGAGTCCCAGGCGCCCCGCGGCGTCCGCCGAGAGGGTACGGCGGGCGGTGTGGACGGTCAGGGAGCCGCCACGGGGCATGGCCTCCCGACTGTTGAGCGCGAGGTTCACGACCACCTGCTGCAGCTGCCCAGGGTCGGCGGACACGTGCAGGTCGCCGGGACTCAGATCGGTCTCCAGCTTGATCGTAGGGCCCAGGGAGCGCCGGAGCAACCGGTCGATCTCGAGGATGGTCTCGTTCAGTCGCACGGGGCGCCGCTTGGGCCCTTCCCCGCGGCTGAAGAGCAGCACTTGCCGGGTCAGGTCCGCCGCCCGGGCCGAGGCCGCCTTGAGATGCGCCAGCTCCGCGAGGAGCTCCGGGTCTGCCTGGTGCATCGCCTCGAGCGTCTCCAGATCCACTTGGAGCGCAGTGAGGATGTTGTTGAAGTCGTGGGCGATGCCGCCCGCCAAGCGTCCTAGCGCCTCCAGCCGCTGGGAGTTCTGGAGGCGCTCCTGGTTCCTGCGCTCTAGGGTGAGATCCACGCTCGCCAGCACGCCCCAGGGCAGTCCCTTCAGGTCCACCGAGGCGACCGCCACGAGGACGTCGAACTCCTCTCCCTTGCGATCGCGGTGTCGGGCCAAGATCGAGTCCGTCGGGCCGCCCACTTCTCCGCCCGGATGCCGGCCCTCGGCCGATAGATCGTCGATGGTGAGGCCGCGGAACTCCTCGGGGCTCCACCCGTAGCGCCGGAGAGCCGCTTGATTGGCCGAGACGATGCGGCGGTCCACCGGGTTGAAGAACCACACCGGCGTCGGGACACGATCGAAGAGCGTGGCGTAGCGCGTCTCGGCGTCCCGCAAGTCGCCGATGAGGTGGGCCTTGCGGAACGCTGCCGCCGCCAGCGTGCCGAGCGTCTCCAGCAGCTCGACCTGCCCCGGCGTCGCCGGGGCCGCCGGGTCCAACGTGACCAGGAGGAGGCCCACGGTCTCCCCCTCTACCCGCAGGGGAAGTGCCTCGGTAAGGGGCAGCTCCCGGATCAACGCATCCTCCGCGTCCAGCGGCACGACCAGGCCAACCCGGAGAGCGCCCGGCGTGCCCACGACGTGGCGACAGACGAGGCCTTCATCCCCCAGCTGGAAGAACGCCACCCGGCGGGCCCCGACGAACTGCGCGGCGCGCTCGCTGAGGGCCGAGATGATCGTTTCGGGCTCGGCCTTCACGAGCAGGGTGGAGACCGCGGAGACGAGCGCTCGCACGGCCTGGTTGCTCCGCTGCAGCGCAGCGCGATTGGCCCGCTCGTCGGTCACGTCACGGGACACGGCGATGGTGCAGTGCTGTCCGCCGAGGAAGGCCCGGGTCGCCGTGGTCTCGATGGTCCGGAGACCGCCGTCCGCGTGCTTGAGTCGCCATTCGAACCGGGAGGCGGCCTGCGTCCCGTCCTGGCGCTGCCGCTGTCCCTCCAGCAGCCCCGGCAGGTCTTCTTCGTAGACGAAGTCCCCGAAGGGCCGGCCGAACATGTCCTCCGGACGCTCCCATCCGGCGATCTTCGCCATCGTCGCGTTGACGAAGATGATCCGCCCGTCGACCGATGCGGTGAGCCCGTCGCCCAGCGTCTCCACCACCGACCGCCAAACCGCGAGGTCGGGGATGGGTCCCTCGTGCCCGAGCCCGGCGATGGCCAGGGGGCTCATTTGTTGCACGGCGAGGTATCGGCCGAGCCGCATCTGCCGGTAGAGGTAGAGCGCCGCCGGGAACCCGATCACGGCGACGGTCAGCAGCTTGGTCGAGAGGAAGGCGGGGTCGTTGATCCGGGCCAGGATGCCGAACGAGGATCCCGAGACGAGGGGGAACACCACGTTGTCGACCGCCGTCCCGACCAAGTACGCGGAGCAGAAGTTGAGCGGGACCGGTACCCGGATGCGCCAGTTGGCGACCGACTGATAGAAGACGGACATCACCGCCAGTGCCGAGGCCTGGGCCGCCCCGCCGGCAATCACGGTGCGCCAGGTCACCGCGGCGAGCGGCGTGCCGCCGACCGCGGCGAGGTGGTTGACCACTTGGAACAGAAGCCCGATTCCGATGATGCCCGCGAGCAGCCGCCGGGCGTCCCGCGCCCCGTGCTCGATGTAGACCAGCAGCAGGAGCAGGAGCAGCGACGGCTCGATGACCCCGCTGCCGAGGAAGAGCCGCTCCCCGCTGGGTCCGACCAGCGGCCAGGAACGCCCGGAGCTGACCCACATCAACGTCGGCAGGGCCCCCACCCAGAGCCAGAGCACCGCGACCCCGAGGCGGCGGCGCAGCGCCATCAGCCCGACGACCACGCCGGAGACCATCAGGCAAAGCAGGACGAACAGCCCGAGCGGCGCGGAGAACGGGGGGATGAGGGTCAGATGGGCCATGGAGGAGGGCCGGCGGCTCGGCTCACGAAGCGAGGATCCCGGAAGATGCTAGGCGCACCTCCGCGCGAGCGGTCAAGGACTGGAATATCGGCCGGTGCAGGGCCCCCGGGTAGGGCGGCCGCCGGGCCGCGGGACGCGGCTAGAGCGCTCGGACCTGGGTCAGCAGCTCCGCGCTGTCGCGCCGGTCCTTGGGCGTCTCCTCCGCGTGAGTCCAACGCACGATCCCGGATCCGTCGATCAACACGTATGCGCGGTTGGAATAGAAGCGATCCTCC
>JBFIUJ010000087.1:0-9234 GCA_041607595.1 Gemmatimonadales bacterium
CACCTTGAGGTCCCTCCCGGACCAGAACCCGGCGAGCGGAGCCAGGTCGTGGGTCGAGACGGTCGCCAGCGCGCGCGGCGAGTAGTGGGAGGACGGCCGGAACGCGCCGCCGTCCTCCCGCTCGAAGTAGAGGACCCTCGACGAGAGCACGCCCCACTGCTCCAGCACCTCCGCGAAGCCCTCCGGCACGGTGCCCAGGTCTTCCCCCACCACCACGGTCCGGTGCCGGCGGCTCTCCAGCGCCAGGATCCCCAGGAGATCGCGCTCCGGGTAGCGCACGTAGGCGCCCTCCGAGGCGGGGCGGCCCTGGGGGATCCAGAACAGCCGCCGCACGCCCATCACGTGGTCGATGCGCAGCATGCCGGCGTGATCCATCGCGTTGTTCAGCAGCCGCCGCCAATAGGCGTAGCCGGTGCGCCGCAGGCGATGCGGATCGAGCGGCGGGAGTCCCCAGTCCTGGCCCTCGGGGCCCAGCGCGTCCGGCGGCGCGCCGATGGTCGCCCCGCGGGCCAGGAGATCGCCGTGGGCCCAGGCGTCGCTCCCGCTCGCGGCGCTCCCCACCGCCAGGTCCTGGTAGAGGCCGAGGGACATCCCCGCCGCGCTCCCCTCGGCCGCCGCCAGCCCCAGCTGCCGGTCCAGCTCGAACTGGACGAACCGGTGCAGGTCCACCCGGTCCGCCCGGGAGCGCCGGAACTCGGTGACCGCCGAGCCGCGGGGATCCCGGAGCGGCACCGGCCAGGTGGGCCACGGGCCCGACACCCCCTGCCCCCGCAGGTGCTCCTCCAGCGCCAGGAACGTGGCGTGGTGGACCAGCGCGTCCCCCTCGGCCGCCAGGTAGCGCTGGTAGGCGCGGCCCCGGCGGCCCTGCCCGTCGCGGGCCCGGGCCATGAACGTCCGGAAGAGCGCCTCGATCACCGGCCGCTTGAGGGCGAGCACCCGTTCGTAGTCCACCCGCTCGCCGCCCCGCACCGCGGCGAGCGCGGACTGGAAGCTCTCCGCCGCCGTGAGCGCCCGCGCCTCCTCGCTCTCGGCCAGCTCGGGGATCCGCTCGATGTCCAGGTAGATCGCGTTGCGGTAGAGGCGGCTGATCGGGCTGTAGGGGCTGACGTCGAGCCCGGTGTTCCGGAGCGCGTGCAGTGGGCTCGTCCCCAGGAAGGCGGCCCCCCGCTCGCCGGCCCACCGGGCGAGCTCGCCCAGGCCACCCAGGTCGCCGACGCCCCAGTCGGTGGCCGTGCGGAGGGAATACAGGTTGGACCACACCCCGAACACCCGTCGGTGGCCCAGCGCCTCGCCGACGCCATAGCACATGCTCGGGACGACGACCACGGGCGTCGCGTCGCGCCGGGATCCGGCCTGGCTCCGCACCTCGACCGAGATCCGGTGATAGCCGGGCCGCGGGACTCCGGGGAGCGGAATCCGCGTGCTCGCGCCGTCCGACACCTCCAGCCGACCTTCCGCGACGACGCCGATCCCGTCTTCGTCGGTCAGCTCGGCGGCCCACAGCACGGTCCCCCGCGCGCCGGGCGGGAGCCGCAGGGGCACCACCGGGCCGTGGGACTCCCGCAGGGGCAGCACGAGCGCCGACGGGAGCAGCCGGTCGGCCTCGGCCTCCTCCAACCCCTCCAGGATCCGCGCGGCGGACGCCTCGGTCCCGGCATCGTGTCCCATGGCCGCGGCCAGGGCCTCGTACGTGGCGTCGGTCGTCGCGTGCAGGACCCCGCCGATGTCGTGGTAGGAGGAGACGATCCCCAGCCGCTCGCCCAGCGCCTGGAGCGCCGGCCGGTCACTCATGCGTCACCGGAGCCAGGACGAGCGCGCCGAGGGGCGGGAGCCGGAGGCGGATCGAGCGCGGCTGGCCGTGGTAGGGCATGTCCTCGACCGCGGCCTCGACCCCGTGCCCCACCCCGCTCCCGCCGTAGGTCTCCGCGTCGCTGGAGAGGAGCACGCGATACGCGCCCCCGGAGGGAACGCCGATCCGGTAGTCATCGTGCACCAGGGGGGTCAGGTTGAGCACGACCACCAGGTGGGCTCCCTCACCCCGCCGCAGGTAGGACACCACCGCGTTCTTGTGGTCGGCACAGTCGATCCAGGCGAACCCCTCGGGCACATGGTCGTCGGCCCAGAGGGCGGGCGAGGCGCGGTAGAGCCCGCCCAGATCCGCCAGGTAGCGCAGCAGCCCGGCCCGACGCGGCTCCTCCGCTAGGCGCCAGTCCAGGCCGTGGTCGTGGTTCCACTCCTCGCTCGGTGCGATCTCGCTGCCCATGAAGAGCAGCTGCTTGCCCGGGCGGGTGAACTGGTAGGCGTAGAGGAGGCGCAGGTTGGCGAACTTCTGCCACGGGTCGCCCGGCATCTTCCCGATCAGCGACCCCTTGAGGTGCACCACCTCGTCGTGCGAGAGCGGCATGATGAAGCGCTCACTGTACTCGTAGATCATCGCGAAGGTCAGGTCGTTCTGGTGATAGGGGCGGAAGAAGGGATCGGTCTGGAAGTACCCCAGGGTGTCGTGCATCCAGCCCATGTTCCACTTCAAGGTGAAGCCGAGCCCGCCCTCCGCCGCCGGCCGGGTGACGTGGGGCCAGGAGGTGGACTCCTCGGCGACGGTGAAGCAGCCCGGCTGGTCCTCCAGCACCGCCTCGTTCATCGCCCGGAGGAACGCGATCGCCTCGAGGTTTTCTCGCCCGCCCATCGGGTTGGGGAGCCACTGCCCCTCGCCCCGGCTGTAGTCCCGGTACAGCATGCTGGCCACCGCATCCACCCGGAGGCCGTCGATGTGGAATTCGTCCAGCCAATAGAGGGCGTTGGCGATCAGGAACCCCCGCACCTCCTCCCGGCCGTAGTTGAAGATCAGGGTCCCCCAGTCGGGGTGCTCCGCCAGGCGGGGGTCGTCGTGCTCGTACAGGGCGGACCCGTCGAACCGGCGCAGCGCGAAATCGTCCTTGGGGAAGTGTGCCGGCACCCAGTCCAGGATCACGCCGAGGCCCTCGCGGTGGCAGTGGTCCACGAAGAAGCGGAAGTCGTCCGGGCCGCCGAAGCGCGCCGTCGGGGCGAAGTAGCCCGTCACCTGATAGCCCCACGAGCCGCCGAAGGGGTGCTCGGCGATGGGGAGCAGCTCGAGGTGGGTGAATCCGAGCGCGCGCGCGTGGGCCGCGAGCCGCGGCGCGATCTCCCGGTAGCCGAGCGGGCGGCCGCCCTCACCCCGGGCCCAGGACCCCAGATGCACCTCGTAGATGCTCATCGGCCGCCGGGCGTGATCCCACCCGCGGCGCTCCGCCATCCATCCCTCGTCCCCCCAGGCGTAGGTCGACGCGGTGACCCGGGAGGCGGTCTCCGGCGGGTGCTCCATGGCCTGGGCCATCGGGTCGGTCTTCACCCGCAGGACGCCCTCCGCCGTCAGGATCTCGAACTTGTAGAGCGCCCCCGCGGAGACCCCCGGCAGGAAGAGCTCGAAGACCCCGGACCCCCCGAGGAGGCGCATCGGGAAGAACCGCCCGTCCCAACGGCAGAAGTCCCCGATCACGCTGACCCGCCGGGCATTCGGCGCCCACACCGCGAACTGCACCCCCGCCACGCCGTCCCGCTCGGCCGGATGCGCGCCCAGGTGGCGCCAGAGCCGCCGGTGCTTCCCCTCGTTGAAGAGATGGAGATCGAGCTCGCCGAGTCCGGGCGGGAACCGATACGGGTCGCCCCGCTCCCAGGAGGCGCCAGCGGCGAAGTGGAACACGTAGCGCGTCGTCGGCCCGGGGTCGGCGCCGTCCAACCGGATCGCGAAGAGCCCGCTCTGCACCTCCGCCATCGACCGGACGCTCCCGTCGGGGAGGCGGCACTCGGCGCGCGCGGCATCGGGGCAGAGGGCGCGCAGCACGACGCCGCCGGGCACGGGATGGACGCCGAGCACCCGGTGCGGCTCGCGGTGCTCGCCGGCCAGCAGGTGCTCGACCTCGCCCGGCGCCAGGCCGTGGAGCAGGTCGGGGGCGGCGGTCATGGGTCGCGCTCGTGCATGAGGAGCCGCAGGGAGTAGGGCTCCAGCGCCACCGGCGTCGAGACCGACCCCGGCGCCTCCCCCTCCGCGCGCGGCGTCGCGGTGTCGAGCAGCTCCACCCAGCGGCCCAGGGCCGCCACCGCGGGCAGCACGAAGGGCGTCGCGGCGCTGCCCCCGTTGGCGAGCAGAAGGAGGGTGGCCCCGACCAAGAGCCGGCCCTCCTCGTCGCGGTCCTGGGTGTGGGAGCCGTGGATCAGCATGCCGATCGCCGTAGACTCCGGATGCCGCCAATCGGCGACCGCCATCTCGTGCCCGTCGGGCCGGTGCCAGGAGAGGTCGATACCGCCCCCGGCGCCGGGCGCGCGGCCCCGGAAGAAGGTCCGGCGCCGCAGGACCGGGTGCGCCCGCCGGATCGCCAACAGATCCCGGACGAACCTGAGCCACGCGCGCCGCTCCTCGTCCAGACACCAATCCACCCAGCTCACCTCGTTGTCCTGGCAATAGGCGTTGTTGTTCCCCTGCTGGGTCCGCCCCAGCTCGTCGCCCTGGAGCAGCATCGGCACGCCCTGGGAGAGGGCCAGTGTGGCCAGGAGGTTCCGCTTGGCCCGTTCGCGTAGGGCCCTGATCGCGGGCGCCTCGGTGGGCCCCTCGGCGCCCCAGTTGCGGCTGAAGTTGTTGTCGCTGCCGTCCCGGTTCTTCTCGCCGTTGGCCTCGTTGTGCTTCCGCTCGTAGCTCACCAGGTCCTGGAGCGTGAATCCATCGTGGGCCGTGACGAAGTTGAGGCTCGCGTGGGGCCCGCGCCCGCTGCCGGCGAACACGTCGCTGCTGCCGGCGACTCGATGGGCCAGATCGGCCACCGAGCCATCTCCCCGCCAGAAGCGTCGAACGTCGTCGCGGTAGCGCCCGTTCCATTCCACCCACTCGACCGGGAAGTTGCCCAGCTGATAGCCGCCCGGCCGCAGGTCCCAGGGCTCCGCCACGAGCTTCACCCGGGAGAGCACCGGATCCTGCCGCAGGACCTCGAAGAAGCGGGCGTCCCGCCGGAACTCCACCGGCTCCCGGCCGAGGGTGGCAGCCAGGTCGAACCGGAACCCGTCCACGTGCATCTCGGTGACCCAGTAGCGCAGGCTGTCGAGCACGAGCTGGAGGACCCGCGGGTGCAGCAGGTTGAGGGTGTTCCCGGTCCCGGTGAAGTCCAGATAGCGGCCGGGCGAGTCCTCCCGCATCCTATAGTAGGAGCGGTTGTCGATGCCCCGGAAGCTGAGGGTGGGCCCGTGCCACCCGCCCTCGCCGGTGTGGTTGTAGACCACGTCCAGGATCACTTCCAGCCCGGCCAGGTGGAGCCGGCGCACCATCTCCTTGAACTCCACGACCTGCTCCCCTCCCCCCCGACCGCCACTCGCGAAGCGGACGTCGGGGGCGAAGTACCCGAGCGTGCTGTAGCCCCAGTAGTTCACGAGTCCGGTGCCGCGGAGGTGATCCTCGGAGACGGCGTGATGCACCGGCAGGAGCTCCACCGCGGTGACGCCGAGAGACCGGAGATGCTCCAGCACCGGCTCCGAGGCGAGGCCGAGGTAGGTGCCCCGGAGGGGGGGCGGCACGTCGGGATGGAGCGCGGTCATCCCCTTCACGTGGCACTCGTAGATCAGGGTCCGGCTCCACGGCGTCCGGGGCGGCCGGTCGTCGCCCCACGAGAACTGGGAATCCACGACCAGGCCCTTAGGCACGACCCCGGCGCTGTCGCGCTCGTCCGGCGTCGGCTCGGCGCCCTCCGAGTCTCGGGCGAAGTCGTGGAGGGCGTCGTCCCACGGGAAGGCCCCGTCGATCGCGCGGGCGTAGGGATCCAGCAGCAGCTTGGCGGGGTTGAACCGGTGCCCGTCCGCGGGAGCGTACGGGCCGTAGACCCGGTAGCCGTACCGCTGTCCCGGCCGCACGTCGGGCAGGTAGGCGTGCCAGACGTCGCCGGTGCGCTCCGCCAGAGGCACCCGCGCGGCGGCCCCGGGCTCGAACAGGCAGAGCTCGACGCCGATGCCGTGGGCGGAGAAGATGGCGAAGTTCGTGCCCGCGCCGTCGAAGGTCGCGCCGAGCGGCGCGGGCGATCCGGGCCAGACCCGCATCAAGCGCGGGAAGGAAGGCGGCTGGTCACGGACGCAACCTATCGTGGCCCCCTACCCGCGGCAACGGGCCGGCGGCTCAAGTCGGCCCCGCCGGCGGCCGATACTCCGCTCATGGAGGCTCTATGAGCATGATCGGCTTCGGCCTGAATTCGTCCATGGTCGGCATGACCCGCTACGCCCACCAGGCGGCAGTGGCCGCCGGGCAGATCGCGCGGGCCGGGCTCGAGCCCGAGGCCCCCGCGGAGGCGGCCGCCCAGGCGACGCCGGCCGAGGCGGGCGGCGGCGCCCCGCCGGTGGACCTCGCCGGCAGCATGGTATCGCTCATGCTCGCCCACCGGCTGTTCACCGCGTCCCTCCGCGCGGCCCAGACGGCCGACCGGATGCTGGGCGAGCTGGCGAACCTTCCCTCCCGCTCCGACGTCGGCCGCTAGCGCACCTGGGCCGGGTTCGCGACAGCATCGCGACACTCTCTACCCGTTTGACGATCGGCGTGATCCTGCGTAGGATGGGCGTAACCCCCATCCGGAGACGCACGTGGCCCGCCTTCGCTCCCTGCTCCCGGTCTGCGCCGGGCTCTTGCTGCTCGCCGCCTGCGGCGAGGCGCCGACCGACCCCACCGCGATACCGGCCCTCTCGTCCCACACGCCGGCCTTCACCGGCTGCCGCCAGGGCGTGCAGGGCACCGGCGCGCTGTACGAGATCTGCGTCCCCGAGGACTGGAACGGCGACCTCGTCGTCTGGGCGCACGGCTACCGCAGCGTCTTCACCCCGATCGCGGTGCCGGACGACCAGGTGGACGGCCGAAGCATCGCGGACATCATCACCGGGCTGGGCTACGCCTACGCGGCGAGCAGCTACCGCACCAACGGCCTGGCCGCGAACGTCGCCTCCCTCGACATCTTGGACCTGGTGCCGCTCTTCGCCCAGCAAGTGGGCGTGGTCCCGGCCAACCAGTACTTGGTGGGCGCCTCCGAGGGCAGCCTGGCCAGCACCCTCACGCTGGAGCGGGCTGGCCAGCCGTTCGACGGGGGCATCCTGCTCTGCGGCCCGTTGGGCACCTTCCGGGGACAGGTCAACTACTTCGGCGACTTCCGCCTCGTCTTCGACTACTTCTTCCCCGGCGTGATCCCCGGCAGCCCGACCAACATCCCGCCCCTGGTGCAGCTCCAGTTCGCCAGCGTGTACCTGCCCGCCGCGCTCAACGCGGTGGCCGCCGATCCGGTCAAGACCGGCCAGCTCATCCGGGTCACCGGCGCCGCCGTAGACCCGCGGGACCCGACCACGATCGGCAACACGGTGGCGAGCCTCCTCTTCTACAGCGTGTTCGCCACCAACGACGCGAACGCCAAGCTGGGGGGCAACCCGCTCGACAACCGCACCCGGGTCTACCGCGGCTCGCTCAACGACGCGGCGCTCAACGCGGGCATCCTGCGGGTGGCGGCGTCCCCGGCGGCGCTCGCCGCGATGAGCGCGTTCGAGACGAGCGGCCGCCCCCGGGTGCCGGTGGTGAACCTCCACACGATCCTCGATCCGGTGGTCCCCTTCTGGCAGCAGACCACCTACGAGGCGAAGGTGCAGGCGGCCGGCTTCGGGGCCCGGCTCGTCTCCGCGCCGGCCCTGCGATACGGCCACTGCGCCTTCAAGGAGTCGGAGCTGTTGGCCGCCTTCGCCGTCATGATCCAGAACGCCAGCGGCCAGAACCTGGTGGCTTCCGCTTCCGCCTTCCGCGACCGGGAGACCGAGCGGGAGTTCCTCGACCGGGCCCGCGAGCTCGGGGCCCGTCCGACGGTGATCGCCGAGGAGGCGCTCGCCGCGCGCTGAGCCGCCCGCCGCCCCGGCCTCCGTTGCGTGCCCGCCGGGGCGCGGCTACGTTCCTGCCGCGCCTCGGAGTGGTGGCCGAGTGGCTGAAGGCGGCGGTTTGCTAAACCGTTATAGGGTCAAAAGCCCTATCGAGGGTTCGAATCCCTCCCACTCCGCTCGGAGTCGAGAGTCGAGAGTCCAGAGTCGAGCGCCTCGTCCTCACTCCAGGCTCTCGACTCTCTTTTCCTCCCCGCTGCCGACTCTCGACTCGTGACTCTCGACTCTCGACTCGTGACTCTCGACTCTCGACTCCCTATGCCCCGCGTCCGCTTCGCTCCCTCCCCGACCGGCTACCTCCACGTCGGCGGCGCCCGTACCGCCCTGTTCAATTGGCTGTTCGCCAAGCACACGGGCGGCACCCTCGTGCTGCGGATCGAGGACACCGACCGGGAGCGGAGCACCGAGGCCCACACCCAGGTCATCCTCGACGGCCTCTCCTGGCTGGGCGTGACCTGGGACGAGGGCCCCTTCTTCCAGGCGGAGAGCCTCCCCCAGCACCGGACGGACGCCGAGCGGCTGCTGGCCGAGGGGAAGGCCTACCGCTGCTTCTGCACCCCGGAGGCGCTGGAGGAGCAGCGCCGCCGCGCTGCCGCGGCCAAGGCCGCCTTCAGCTACGACCGCCGCTGCGACGGACTGCCCGAGGCCGAGGTGGCGCGGCGGGTGGAGGCGGGCGAGCCCAGCGCGGTCCGCTTCCGCATGCCCCGCGAGGAGATCGCCTGGGAGGACGCGGTGCACGGCCGGATCAGTTTCCAGGGCGCCGACCTCGACGACCTCGTGATCCTGCGGAGCGACGGCACCCCGATCTACAACCTGGCCGTGGTCTCGGACGACATCGCGATGCGGATCACGCACGTGATCCGGGGGGACGACCACATCTCCAACACGCCCAAGCAGATCGCGCTCTACCGCGCGCTCGGCCAGGAGCCCCCGGTGTTCGCCCACGTGCCGATGATCCTGGGCTCCGACGGGAAGAAGCTCTCCAAGCGCCACGGGGCCACCGCGGTGGGCGACTACCAGGACCAGGGCATCCTCCCCCTCGCCATGCGCAACTTCCTGGCCCTGCTCGGCTGGTCGCCGGGCGGCGACCGGGAGATCGTCCCGGAGCAGGAGATGATCGCGCTCTTCTCGCTCGAGGGCATCCAGAAGAAGGCGGCGGTCTTCGACACCGCCAAGCTCGAGTGGATGAACGGTCAGTACCTCTCCGCGCTGCCCGCCGAGGAGCTGCTGCCCGCGGTGCGGCGCGAGCTGGAGCGGCTCGGCGTCGCCTCCGGCGACCGG
>JBFIUJ010000088.1:0-9202 GCA_041607595.1 Gemmatimonadales bacterium
GGGTGCCGACCGCCAACCTGGGCGAGATCCCGCCCCGGAAGCTCCTGCCGCCGGACGGGGTCTACGCCGTGCGGGTCGAGTGGCGGGGCGGACGCTTCGACGGGATGATGAACCAGGGCGGCCGGCCCACCTTCCGGGAAGGGGGCCGCACCGTGGAGGTCCACCTGTTCGGCCTCGAGGCCGAGCTCTACGGCGAGTGGCTCACCGTCGAGTGGGTGGAGAAGCTCCGCGACGTGCAGAAGTTCGACTCGGCGGCGCAGCTCGTCGCCCAATTGCAGCGCGATCGTGCGCAGGCGGAGGCGGCGCTGGCCCCCGCCCGACGTGAACCCTCCAGCGTGGACTCGTAGACGCATGTTCAACTCCATCCGTTCCCGCCTGATCCTGATCGCCGTGCTGGTCGCGGTGAGCCTCTTCCAGCTCTTCCCCCGGCAGGTGACCATCCGGGTGCGCAACCCGGACACGGGCGCCATGCAGGACGACACCATCACCCGGGTGCCGCTGAAGCAGGGCCTCGACCTCCAGGGCGGCATGCACCTGGGCCTCGAGCTGGACGAATCCAGCCGGGTGTCGGCCGATCGCGCACGGGACATCGAGCTCGCCCTCACCGTCCTCCGCAAGCGGGTGGACGAGTTCGGGGTGCAGGAGCCGCTGATCCAGCGGGTGGGCGACGAGCGGATCGTGGTGGAGCTGGCCGGCATCAAGGATCCGGCCCGGGCCAAGCAGATCGTCCAGAAGACGGCGTTCCTCGAGTTCCGCATCACCGACGAGACCCAGGCGCTGGAGCGGGCCATCCCGGCGATGGACCGCGCCCTCCGGACCCTCGGCGTCACCGCCGCCCGGGAGAGCCCTCGGGCCCGCTCCGCGGTGGAGGAGCTGCTCGGCGGGGGCGACTCCGCCGCGGTCGTCGAGTCGGGCGACAGCGCGGCACCGGCGGTCGGGGGCCTGCTGGCCTCGCTGATCCAGCCGGCCGCCGGCGCCGGGGTGAACCCGGTGCCCGGGGAGTACATGGTGCTGGAGACCGCCTTCCCCCGGGTGGACAGCCTGCTCCGGATCCCGGAGGTCGCCCGCTTCCTGCCCCGCAACGTCGAGTGGCGATGGTCCTCCGCGCCGATCAGCGTCGGGGTCCAGGCCTATCGCTTCCTCTATGTGCTGGAGGACCGGCCCATCCTGACCGGCGACCGGCTGGTGAACGCCCAGGCCCAGCTGGATCCGCTCACCAACGGCGCCATCGTGGTGTTCGACCTCGACCGGGCCGGGGCTCGGCGCTTCGGCGAGGGGACCCAGGCCCACGTCGGCGACTACATGGCGATCGTGCTGGACGAGCGGGTGCAGGGGCGCCCGCCGGTGATCCAGAGCCGGATCGACCGGCGGGGGCAGATCACCCTGGGCGGTAAGTCGATCCAGGAGGCCCAGGACCTGGCGCTCACCCTCAAGGCGGGCGCGCTGCCGATCCCGCTCAAGATCGTGGAGGAGCGCCAGGTCGGCCCCAGCCTGGGGGCGGACAGCATCCGCGGCGGGATCACGGCCGGGCTGCTGGGGACGGTGATGGTGGTCTTCATCATGCTGGCCTACTACCGGGTGGCGGGCGCCCTGGCGGTGAGCGCGCTCACCCTCTACCTGATCTTCGCGCTGGGCGGGCTGGCGACGATCGACGCGACGCTGACCCTCCCCGGCCTGGCCGGGCTGGTGCTCTCGGTCGGCATCGCGGTGGACGCGAACGTGCTGGTGTTCGAGCGCATCCGAGAAGAGCTGCTCTTGGGCAAGACCGTGCGGCTCTCGGTGGACGAGGGCTTCCAGCACGCCCTCTCGGCGATCGTGGACTCCAACGTGACCACGGTGCTGACGGCGCTCTTCCTGTTCCAGTTCGGCACCGGGCCGGTCAAGGGCTTCGCGGTGACCCTGATCATGGGCATCGCGGCCTCGCTGTTCACGGCCCTCTTCGTGACCCGCACCTTCTTCTTGATCTGGCTCGACCGCCGGCCGGGCCTCACCACCCTGAGCATCTGACGATGATTCGCTTCTTCGCCAACGCCAAGTACGACTTCATCGGCACCCGCCGCTGGGCCTACGGGCTGACCGCGGCCTTCCTGGTGCCGGGCATGATCTTCCTGCTCGCGGTCGGGCTCAACTACAGCATCGAGTTCACCGGGGGCACCCTGATCCAGGTGCAGACCCAGCAGCCGCTCGACATGGGCAAGGTCCGCAGCGGCCTCGCGGAGGCCGGGATCACCGGGGCCGAGATCCAGGCCTTCGGGGGCCCGAGCGAGTACGTGATCCGCGCCCGGACCGCGAAGGAGGGGACCGACGCGGACGACACCCAGGCCACCGCGAGCGCGGTGCAGCAGGCGCTCGACGCGGTGCTCGGCACGGGTACCTATACGATCGCCCGCACCGAGGCGGTGGGGCCGAAGGTCGGCGGGGAGCTCCGGACCAAGGCGCTGCTGGCGATCCTGGCCTCGTTCGTGGCGGTGCTGGCCTACCTGGCCTACCGCTTCGAATGGCGGTTCGGGCTGGCAGCGGTGGGCGCCACGGCCCACGACATCCTGGGCACGATCGCGTTCATCGGCATCATGCGGATCGAGATGAGCCTGGTGGTGGTCGCGGCGGTGCTCTCGATGGTGGGCTACTCGCTGAACGACACGATCATCATCTTCGACCGGATCCGGGAGAACCTGCACCGCTCGCGCCGGGAAGATTTCATCTCCATCCTGAACCGGTCCATCAACGAGACCCTGCCGCGGAGCATCCTCACCCACGGCACCACACTCGCCACGCTGACCGCGCTCGCCATCTTCGCCGGCGAGGTGATCCGGCCCTTCGCGCTGGTGATGTTCTTCAGCGTGTTCACCGCGACCTTCTCCTCCATCTACATCGCCTCGCCGCTCCTGCTCGCCATCGAGCACAAGTGGCCGGGCCGCGACACGCGCGGCCTCAAGGGCGCTCCCCGACCCGAGGCGCGCCGGCCCCAGCCGGTCGGCTGAGTGCTGGTCGATTCCCACTGCCACCTCGGGGACCCGCGCTTCGCGCCGGATCTCCCCGAGGTGGTCGGGCGGGCCTGGGCCGCCGACCTGGCCCACGTCATCGTGATCGGCGAGACGCCGGAATCGGCGGCGCGGGCCCTGACCCTCGCCGCGGAGGAGCCCCGCCTCTCGGCCACCGCGGGGCTCCACCCCCACGAGGCGAAGCGCTGGACGCCGGAGATGGAAACCTGGCTCGCCGGGACCCTGCGGGACCCGCGGATCGTCGCGGTGGGGGAGACCGGGCTCGACTACCACTACGACCACTCCCCGAGGCCCGCCCAGCGAGAGGCGTTCGACCGCCAGATGGGCATGGCCGCTGAGGCCAATCGCCCGGCGGTGATCCACGCGCGCGAGGCCGATGCCGACGTGGCCGCGGTGCTCCGGAGCCACCCGCGGACCCGAGCGGTGCTCCACTGCTTCTCGAGCGGCCCCGAGCTGCTCGAGGCCGCGCTGGCCCTGGACCACTACGTCTCCTTCAGCGGCATGATCACCTTCCGCAGCTGGCGCCAGGACGACGCGGTCCGGGCGGTCCCGCTCGACCGGCTGCTGGTGGAAACCGACGCCCCGTACCTGACGCCGGAGCCGCACCGCAAGCACCGCAACGAGCCGTCCTACGTCCGCCTGGTGGCGGAGCGGGTGGCCGCCGTCCGGGACCTCCCGGTCGCGGAGGTCGTCGCGGCCACCGGCGTCAACGCCGCCCGCCTCTTCGGCGAGCGGCTCGCCCCCGTCTCTCAGTCCCAGGAATCACGAGGAGATCCGTGACCGCCGGAACCGCCGTCCCCACCGACATCGCCATCGCCCAGGCGGCCCGCCTGCGCCCCATCGCCGACGTCGCCGCCGAGCTCGGCCTGGGCCCGGACGACATCCTGCCCTACGGGCGCTACAAGGCCAAGATCGCGCCCGAGGCCCTCGCCCGCCCGCGCCAAGCGGGCCGCCTGGTGCTGGTGACAGGCATCAGCCCCACCCCGGCCGGCGAGGGGAAGTCCACCGTCACGGTGGGCGTGTGCCAGGCGCTCCGCCGGATGGGCCAGAAGGTGGTGGTGTGCATCCGGGAGCCGTCGCTGGGACCGGTGTTCGGCGTGAAGGGCGGGGCCGCGGGCGGCGGGTATGCCCAGGTGGTGCCGATGGACGAGATCAACCTGCACTTCACCGGTGACTTCCACGCGATCGCGTCGGCCCACAACCTGCTCTCCGCGATGCTGGACAACCACCTCCACCACGGGAACGCCCTGGGCCTCGACCCCCGGCGGATCACCTGGCCCCGCACGATCGACATGAACGACCGCGCGCTCCGCCACCTCGTGGTGGGGCTCGGCGGCATCAACGGAGGGATCCCGCGGGAGGAGCGCTTCGTCATCGTGCCGGGCAGCGAGATCATGGCCATCCTCTGCCTGGCCGCCGACCTGCCGGACCTCGAGCGGCGGCTCGCCCGGGTCATCGTCGGCACCACCCGTGACAAGCGGCCCGTCACCGCGGGCGACCTCCGCGCCGCCGGCGCGATGACCCTGCTGCTGCGGGACGCGATGCTGCCCAACCTGGTCCAGACCCTGGACGGGGGCCCGGCCCTGGTCCACGGCGGCCCGTTCGGCAACATCGCCCACGGGTGCAACTCCCTGGTGGCCACCAAGCTGGGCCTGGGCCTCGCCGACATCGTGCTGACCGAGGCGGGCTTCGGCGCCGACCTCGGCGCGGAGACGTTCTTCGACATCAAGTCGCGGTTCGGCGACCTGAAGCCGGAGGTCGCGGTCGTGGTCGCCACGGTGCGGGCGCTCAAGATGCACGGCGGCGTCGCCAAGGATGCCCTCGGCACCCCGGACGTCGCCGCGCTCCGGCGCGGGCTGGTCAACCTGGAGGCCCACGTCCAAAACGTGGGGCGCTTCGGGGTGCCGGTGGTCGTGGCGCTCAACCGGTTCCTCTCCGATTCGCCGGAGGAGCAGCGGCTCGTCCTCGACGCCGCCCAGGCCTGGGGCGTGCGCGCCGCGCTCAGCGACGTGTGGGCCCGCGGCGGGGAAGGGGGAGAGGAGGTCGCCCAGGCAGTGCTGGACACCCTGGCCGAGGGCAAGGCGGCCTTCCGGCCGCTCTACGAGGTCGGCCGGCCGATCCCCGAGAAGATCGAGACCGTCGCCCGAGAGATCTACGGCGCGGACGGAGTGGACTTCTCCCCCGCCGCGAGCCGGGCCATCGCCCAGTGCGAGGCGATGGGGCTCGGCGCGACGCCGGTCTGCATGGCCAAGACCCAGTACTCCTTCTCCGACGATCCCAAGAAGCTCGGGCGCCCCACCGGCTTCCGGCTGACCATCCGGGACGTCTACCCCTCCGCCGGCGCGGGCTTTGTGGTGGCGCTCGCCGGCGATATCATGACCATGCCCGGGCTCAGCCGCAGCCCGTCCGCCGAAGGCATCCGCGTCCACCCCGACGGCACCATCGAGGGACTCTTCTGACCATGGACCTCATCGCCACCGCCCAGGCCCCGAAGGCCATCGGCCCCTACAGCCAGGCGACCGTCGCCGGCGGGTTGATCTTCACCGCGGGCCAGATCGCGCTCGATCCCGCCACCGGCGAGGTGGTGCCCGGCGGCGTGGCCGAGCAGACCGCCCGGGTGCTGGAGAACCTCTCCCAGGTCCTGCGCGCCGCCGGGTCGGACCTCTCCCGGGTGGTCAAGACCACCGTGTTCCTGGTGGACATGGCCGACTTCGGCGCGATGAACGAAGCCTACGCCGCGGCGTTCGGCAGTCACCGCCCGGCCCGCTCCACCGTCGCCGTGGCGGGCCTGCCCAAGGGCGTGCGGGTGGAGATCGACGTCGTGGCGACGCGCTGAGGGAGCGAGGGAGCGGAACGGATCTGGTGGTTCGGCCGGTCTTCAAAACCGCGTCGGAGACGCCTGAGGCGGCTCCGGTGGGTTCGATTCCCACACGCTCCCGCCACCCCCGCCAGGTGCGCCGATGCCCCGCGATCCCCGACGCACCCGAGCCACATGATCCCAGCACGTCATAGCCTCTGCGGGGCCGCGCTCGCGCTGGCCCTCGCCGCACCCCTGGCCGGCCAGGACACCACGGTCGCGATCCCACCCGCCGCGGTCCCCGCGACGGCCGACTCCGCCGCCCCGCCGATCTCGCCGATGGGGGCCTTCCTCCGCTCCCTGGTCCTGCCCGGCTGGGGCCAGGCCAAGCTCGGGCGCCGGCTCACCGGCGGCATCTTCATCGCCTGGGAGGGCGTCACCCTCGGGATGACGGTCAAGACCAGCCGCGAGCTCACCTACCTCCGCCGGACCGGCTCGGCGCGGGTGGAGGACAAGCAGCGGGAGCGGCAGGACTGGATCACGCTGCTGGTCTTCAACCACCTGATGGCCGGGCTCGAGGCCTACGTCTCCGCCCACCTCTGGGACTTCCCGGGCGACATCCGGATCCGTGCCGCCCCCGACGGCCTCGGCGCCGCCGTCTCCCTCCCGATCCGTCTCCCGTGAACACGGCGCCGATCGGGATCTTCGACTCCGGCATCGGCGGGCTCACCGTGGCGCGCGCGCTCTACGAGCGGCTGCCCCAGGAGGCCACGATCTACTTCGGGGACACCGCCCGGGTCCCCTACGGCCCGAAGTCGCCGGAGACGGTGCGCCGCTACAGCCTGGAGATCCTGCGCTGGCTCCTGGGCGAGCGGGTCAAGGCGGTGGTCGTCGCCTGCAACACGAGCACCGCGCACGCGCTCCCGGCGCTGCGCGAGGCCTCGCCGGTGCCGGTGATCGGGGTGATCGAGCCCGGGGCGCGCGCCGCGGTGGCCGCGGCGGGGGAGGGGCCGATCGGCGTCATCGGCACCGCCGGCACCATCGCCAGCGACGCCTACGCCACCGCGATCCGGGGCCTGCGGCCCGGCGCCCGGGTGGAGCAGCTCGCCTGCCCGCTCTTCGTGCCCCTGGTGGAGGAGGGCTGGTTCGACCATCCGGCGACCGAGCTGGTCGCCCGGGAGTACCTGGCGCCGCTCCGCCGGGCGGAGGTGCGGGCCCTGGTGCTGGGCTGCACCCACTACCCCCTGCTGAAGGGGCTGCTGCAGCGGGTGATGGGGGACGGGGTGGCGCTGATCGCCCGCGCGGAGGAGACGGCCCGCGCGGTGGCGGCGGCGATCGCCGCCGCGGGACTGGAGACGCCGCCCGGCCCTCCCGGCGAGCACCGGTTCGTCGTCAGCGACGACCAGGCGAGGTTCCTGCAGGTGGGATCGCGCTTCGTCGGCGAGCGGCTGGATCGGGCGGAGGTGGTGCCGCTGGGCTAGGGGCGGGTCAGACGAAGGTGCGGAGCTCGCACCCCTCCTCGGTCGCGACCGCATACTTGCCGCCGTCGAGCCAGGCTCCGGGGTTCAAGTACTGGCGGCCGCGGAAGGGCGCGGTCAGGGCGGGGCGGTGGGTGTGCCCCAGCACGATGAGCCCCACCGAGGGGTCGTCCCGCAGCTGGCGCTCCGCCCACTCCCGCTGCCGCTCGGCGGCGCGGTCCAGCAGCGCGGGCTTCCGGGTGGTGTACCCCAGGCCGCGGCTCATGTGATCCACGAACCAGTAGCCCACGTCCGGGTGCAGCGCGCGCCAGAACGCGATCGTGGCCGACTGCCGGGTGATGTGATACATGAGCGTCGCGGTCCACCGCTGCTCGGTGAGCCCGTCGCCGTGCACCGCGCGGACCAGCCGGCGGCCGATCGAGAAGCGGGCCTCGATCCGCTCGAACCGGATGTCCAGGTCGTCCCGCCAGAAGTCCTCGCCCCACCGGTCGTGGTTGCCGCCCACCATCACGATCGGCACCCGCTTTCGCAGGCGGCGCAGCTCCGCCGCCACGTGGAAGCCGCGCCGCGGGATGACGCGCCGGTAGGCGAACCAGAAATCGAAGAGATCGCCGTTGATCAGGAGGCAGTCGCCCAGGGAGGGCACGGCCTCGAGAAAGGCGAGCAGCGTCTCCTCGACGGGCGGAGGGGTTGCGCCCAAGTGGGCGTCGGCGAGGATGACGAGCTGGTGGCCGAGCACGCCCGAAGATAGCCGGGCCCGGAGCGTCGTCGCAAGCGGTTGTGGCGTTTGACTTTCCGCTGCAGGGCCGCCTACCTTCCGCGGTCCGTCGTCTCCCTGTGGAGCACACCGCGTGACGAACGTCCCCCACATCAGACCGGCGCACCAGATCTCCGAGACCTCGGTCCGGGTGAACTACTCCGAGACCGACCAGATGGGCGTGGTCTACCACGCCCGCTACGTGGTCTGGCTCGACATCGCCCGGACGGAGCACCTGCGTACCTCGGGCCTCTCCTATCGGGAGCTGGAGGAGCGGGGGCTCCGGCTCGCGGTCGCCGAGCTGCAGATGCGCTTCCGGCAGCCCGCGCGGTACGACGACCTGGTGCGGATCCGCTGCTGGGTCCGCGACCTCGCCTCGCGCCGCATCGTGTTCGGCTACGAGCTGAGCCACGCCGAGTCGGGGCTGCTGCTGGTGACGGCCCAGACCGCGATGCTCTGCCTGGGTGCCGATTTCGCGCTCGCGCGGCTGCCGCAGGACGTCTTGGACCTGCTGACGCCGATTCCGGATCCTGTTCGCCTCTGACCCTCGCCGAGGACGCCGCCCCCATGCCAGGTCCGACCCCCCGCCGGCGCCGGTGGTGCCTCGCCGTCCTGCTGCTGGTCCTCGCCCCGGCCGCGCTCCCGGCGCAGGAGGAGGCGCTGGTCGAGGCGGTCGCCCCGCTGCTCGCCGCGGAGGACGCGCGGGAGTGGGCCCCGGTCGTCTTCGCCCGCGGGCTCGAGTCCCCGGAGCCGTTGGTGCGGCGCACCGCGGCGCTGGCGGTCGGCCGGGTGGGCGACCTGCGGGGCACGGCACTCCTCCGGCCGCTGCTGCTGGATCCGGACTCGACCGTTCAGGCCACGGCCTTCTTCGCGCTCGGCCTCCTGCGGGACACCGCCGCCGTGGCGCTGATCGGCGATCGGCTCACCGGGCTCCCGCCGCTCGGCGGGGACGCCGCGGCGGAGGCGGTCACGGCCCTCGCCAAGATCGGGGGAACCCCGGCGGCGGGACTGCTGGCTGGCATCCTGGCCGGCGCCACGCCGCTCACGGTGCTGGACCGGGACGCCGTGGTCCAGCAGGCGGCGCTGGAGGCCTGGCGATTGGGACGGGCGGCGCCGATCACCGGCCTGCTCGTCGCCGGGCGCGATCCCGAGATGGCGCTCCGATGGA
>JBFIUJ010000089.1:0-9176 GCA_041607595.1 Gemmatimonadales bacterium
CCCAGTGATGCCGGGCGTACTCGGGGAGGGAGGCGATCACCGCCACTCCCTCCCGGGCGGCCTCGGTGCGGATCAGCGAGAGGACGGCGTCGAACCCACGCTCGGCCGGTGGCAGCGAGGTCGGCACGGCCCCCAGCAGGACGATGTGCGCCCGCCACGCGCTCACCTCCAGGCCGGGACAGAGGACCGGCCGCCGCTCTGCCGTCAGGGCGGCAGGAGTGAGAGCGGCGGTGGTGTTGTGGTCCGTGAGGAAGGCGGCGTCGAACCCTGCCCGCGCGTGCCAGCGACGGGTGGACTCGGCGTCGTGCCGCCGCATGACCGTCCCCCGGACGTCGTGCGAAGCGTTGGTGTGGCTGTGGAAGTCGACCACGGCCAGACCCGGCGGCACCGACCGGAGCGAGGCCATGGGACGATGCCAGAGGGCCCCCCCCGCCACGAATGCGGCGAGCGTCACCAGCCCCAGGATGGCGAGCCCCGCCTCCCGGCCCACGGCACGGAGCGGCGCTCGCCCCCGATGCCCCGGCAGCGCGGCCACCCGCCACACCACCCAGAGGAGCAGCAGGCCCCTGAGGAACCCGGTCAGGCGGGACTGGCTCAGCATCGAGACGCCGTCCCACAGGGTGAAGAGCGGGGCGAGGGCCAGGTAGAGCGGGGGGTAGTGGAGCCGGAGCCCCGCCGGCAGCGCCGCCCCGGCGGGATCGCTCAGGGGCGGCGCGTCAAAGAGGCGAGCGGCAAGTAGCGCGGCGGAGACCAGGCAGGCGACCAGGACCGGTCCACGCGCGAGGCGAGCGCGAGATCGCAGGGGGGCTGTCACGGCGCGGTAATATACCCGAGGGAAGGAGGATGCCATGGTCCGGCGCGCACCCGAAGACGACCATGAGCGGGATCCTCTCGAGGAGGACATGGCCCAGCGTTCGGCCGAGGTCGTGTGTCCAGCCTGTGGGGAGGGGGTCGAGATCCTGCTGGATCCCGGGAGCGGCCCCCGGCAGGAATACGTGGAGGACTGCCAGGTGTGCTGTCGGCCCTGGGTGGTCCGGGTGCGGTATGCAACCGATGGGCGCGCGACGGTCGAGGTCGCGCTGGAGGGTGAGGACTAGGCTCCACCGCCCTCAGCGCCGGAACTGGTAGGCGAGCTTCATGAAGAACCCGTCGCTCGTCCGCTGGAGGGAGGAGATGCCGAAGGTGCGGTCGGCCGCCAGGCTCGACCCGTAGCCCAAGAACACCACGGTGCCCGGCGAGGGCTCGAAGGAGGCGAGCCAATCCATGCGGAGCCCGTTGGTCTCGGTGGCCCCGGCCGGCGCCCCGGCCACCAGGATCGGCGCGCCCGTGCCGGTCTCCCGAAGGGCCGCCCGCCGCTGGGAGCGGTACTCGGCGATCACACGAAAGAAGAGGGCGCGCGTCGGCTGATACTCCGCTTGGAGGCGGGGGATGACCGTGCGCGCGAATTCCGAGCCGTCACGAGCGCGGGTGATGCGGCTCATGGTGGCCCGGACTCCGACCCGCAGCGTGCCGGTGGGGCGGAGGTCGACACTTCCACGCACGCGCGTCTCCGTGCCCTTGGCGGCCTCGTCGAAGATGGCGACCGTGCCGTACGCCAGCGAGACGCTCGCGTCCCCCTGCTGGAAGGTCGGTGTCGCGGCGGAGAGCTCGATCCCGAACTGATCCGACAGCTCGTCGGCGGGGATGAACGGGGTGGGGCCGCCCGGCGCTGCGACGGTGTAGTCCGCGTAGGCCGCCGGGTCGAAGCTGACGAACCTGCGCTCGACGTCGCTACTGACCTGCCAGCCGCCCCGTAGGGTGGCGTTGAAGGAGGCCCGCTCCGCGCCTTCGATCGCCGAGCTGGAGCCGAAGTCCCCGTAGGCCCAGACGCGGGTCGGGCCGAAGAATGTGGTGAAGTTCTCCACCAGCGCCCCCCGCCCGCCGTAGAACGAGAGGCGATTGAACGCGCTCCCGTTCACCACGTTGGTCCGCGGGACGAAGCCGGCGCGGGTCACGAAGTCCGGGCCGAGGCCCACGAGCCGGTAGTTGAAGCCCCAGGATCGACCGGTGCGGTCGAACTCGGCCTTCCAGACCGGATCGCTCCGCGTGCCGGCCCCGTCCCGCGTCCAGGAGGCCCCCAACTGTCCCTCGACGAAGTAGAGCCCGCCGAAGACGATGTGGGCGTCGCCGGAGAGCACGCGGTTGTACTCGCCCCCTTGGCTCCGGTCGGTGAAGGTGACCCCGGCGATCGAGTTGTCCCCCAGGTCCCGCCGGAGCCTGGTGATGTTGAACAGCGCGTCCCCGCCCGGCGCCTCGTCCACGGCGGTGAGGTGGGCCACCCCGATCTTGCCGAACTTGCCGGTGACCTTTGCGCCCGCGATCGGATCGGCGACCTGGCGCGTGTACACCAGCTGGTTGGGGGTCGAGAAGAGCTCGATTCCCTCGAGGAAGAACGGCCGCTTCTCGGGGAAGAAGAGGGCGAACCGCTCGTTCAGAGTGACGAGCCCAGCGTCCGACTCGACCTGGCTGAAGTCCGGGTTGAGCGTGGCGTCGAGCGAGGCGGTGGCGAGGCTCAGGCGGACGTTCACGCCGGGGCTGCCGTCGAGGTCCCCTCGCTCGAACCGGCCCGTGCCCTCGTCCCGGCGGCCGTTGACGCTGGTGGTCACGAACGGCTGGACCTCCGTCACCAGGCCGCGTTGGAGGTCGTAGAGGCCTTCGATGGCCCCCGCCTGCCCCAGGAAGCTGGCGTTCGCTCGCCGGACGTCGGTCCAGGTGTCCTCGTAGCCCGTCCGCTGCACGCTCCGGACGATGTTGAGTCCCCAGCGCTGTCGAGACGCGCTGCTGAACCGGAGGCTCTTGAACGGGATGCGGATCTCCACCTCGTACCCCGCGTCGGTGATCCGGCCCTTGGATTCGAAGTAGTAGTCCGGGTTCCGGTCCAGGGACCCGGCGAAGAGCTCGCCCGCGCTCAGCTGGCCCTCGCTCCGGACGCCGTCCTCCTGCGAGCCGAGCGGGTTCACGCCGAAGAAGAAGGCGCGCCGCCGGTCATCGAACGTGTCGAGGTAGATCGTGACCCGGTCGTCCGCGCCGAGGTTGTCGCGGTCCGCGACGGTGGCCCGGATGGCGTCGGGCCGCCGGTCGTAGGCCAGGACCCCGAAGTGGATGGCGGTCGGTGAGTACCAGATCAGGACCTCGGTCCGCTCTTCGGCCGGCCGGCCGTCCACCGGCCGGTACTGATGGAAACCGGCCAGCCGCTCGGCCTGCTGCCAGGCGGGTTCGTCCAGGCGTCCGTCCACCGTTACCGAGGCCTCGAGCCGGGGGATCGTGACGACGGGCCGTGGGGGCGGAGGTGTCGAGACGGTTTGGATCACGAAGGCGAGTGCGAGCACGGCGTCATGGCGGATGGGGTCCGGAGCCCGGCCGGTGGTGGGTGGCGGCCTGGCGTCCCGCGGGAAAATACCACGGGGGCCGGCCATCGGCCGACCCCCGGGCACGCACGAGGCGAACGGCTACTCGTAGCGCAGGGCCATGATCGGGTCGAGCGCGGCGGCCCGGCGGGCGGGCCAGAGCCCGAAGAAGATGCCGACCGCAAAACTGAACGCGACCGCGAGCCCGATCGCCTTCATCGAGACGAAGGTGTTCCACCCGGCGAGCTTGGCCAGCGCGACGGCTCCCCCGGTCCCGATGAGGATGCCGAGGACCCCGCCGACGAGGCAGAGCACCAGAGCCTCGATCAGGAACTGGAGCATGATGTTGGAGCGCGTCGCTCCCAGGGCCTTCCGGACCCCGATCTCCCGGGTCCGCTCGGTCACCGAGACCAGCATGATGTTCATGATGCCGATCCCGCCGACCAGGAGGCTCACGCCGGCGATGCTGGCGAGCAGGTAGGTGAAGATCTCGGTGGCCTGCTGCTGGGTGGCCAGGATCTCCTGCTGGTTTCGGATCTGGAAGTCGTTGTCGGCGCCGGGACGGATCTTGTGCTCCCGCCGGAGCACCCGCTCGAGGTCCACCATGCCCTGCTCGAGTGGCACGTTCTCGGCCACCTGGACCGTGAGCGACCGGAGCCGGTCGGTCCCGAAGACCCGGTACTGGGCGGTCTGGAGCGGGATCAGGATCTGCTCGTCCGGATTGTTCCACGAGCCCTGCGAGCCCTTCGCCCCGAACACGCCGATGATCTCGAACGGGATGCCGCGCACGAGGATCGTCTGCCCGATCATCGCGGCCGGGTTGGCCCCCAGCATCTCGGGCACGTTCGCGCCGAGCACGGCGTAGCGCTGCCGCGACTCGTCGTCGCCGTTGGTGAACATCCGCCCGTGGACGACGTTGTAGTTCCGCACCTCGTCGTAGTTGGCCGTGGTCCCGACGACGTTCACGTTGATGTTCTGATTCACGTACTTGATCTGCAGCGACGACTGGATCTCCGGGACCACGGCGCTCAGCAGGCGCGCATCCTGTCGCAGGGCGTTGTAGTCGTCCGTGGTGAGGCTCACCCGCTGGTTGGAGGCGACGCCCCCCCGGAACGACTGCCCGGGGTAGACGGTCAGCAGCTGGGCGCCGAGCGCGTTGATCTGGTCCTCGATGGCCTTCTGGGCGCCGGCTCCCAGCGCGACCATGGTGATCACCGCCGCGACGCCGATGATGATCCCCAGCATCGTGAGCGCGGCGCGGAGCGTATTGGCGCGGATCGACTGGAACGCGACCGCGACGGTCTCTCCCCACGGCATGGTCAGCGCCCCCCGCCGGTCGACGGCCGGCTGGTGCTCGGGGTACTGCTCGTGCTCGAGCGCATGCCCGGGAGCCCGCCCCCACCCGTGACGCGATTGATGCGGTCGCGGAACTCCTGCTGCGACTGCACCAGGCTCGCGCTCGGTAGGACCAGCACGGAATCCGTCGCGGTGAGCCCCTCAACCACCTCGCTGTAGTCCAGGTCGGTGAGGCCGGTCCGAATGTTGGTGGCCGTCGGCTCCCCGTTCCGCATCACGAAGACGATGTACCGACCGCCCTGCGTGGCGTCGTTGCTGGATGGGCGACGCCCCCCGCCTCCGCCGACGCTCGACCGGATGCGCTGCATCAAGGCCCGTTCGGCGGCGGTCGGCTGCTCCCCGCTCCGGAACTTGGCGAAGATCGCCTGGACCTGGGCGGCCGTGACCCCTTCCGGCAAGGTCACGGCGCGACCGTCCGGCATCGTCATGGTCTCCGCCCGGGGGGCGCCGGTGGTGGACGGGGTCCCGCCCGCCAGGGTGGCGCGTCCGGCGGTGGAATCGCCCTGGGGCGGCGGGCTGCCCGCCGCCAATTGCTCGGTCACCCGATCCATCGAGAGTCCCAGCACCGCGGCGGCGGAGGCGACGTCGCGCTGGGTCCGGAGGGCACCGTTCGGGACCGCGAGGACCCCGTCGCGCCGGCCGACGTGGATCTCCACCTCGCTGTTCATTCCGGGCCGCAGCAACCCGTCGCGGTTCTGGATCCGCACCAAGACGGGGAACATGGTCACGTTCTGCTGGGTCACGGCGAGGGGCTCGATCTTCAGGACCTCCCCCTCGAAGGGGCGATTGGGGTATGCGTCGACTCGCACGGTCGCGCGGAGCCCGGCGCGGATCTTCCCGATGTCGGTCTCGTCCACCAGGGTCCGCACCTGCACCAGGTTCAGGTCCGCCATCTTGAGGAGGACGGTGCCGCCGCCCACGTCGCTGGTGGGGGAGGAGATCACCTGGCCGCGCTCGACGTTCTTCTCGATGATCGTCCCGGTGATGGGCGCCCGGACGTCCGTATCGTCCATCCGGATCCGGGCGTTCTCCACCGCCACCTCCGCCCGCACCACCGAGGCCTTCGCGTTGGCGTAGGAGAGCCCCGCGGCCTCATGCTCCGTCTCGGTGATGGACTGGCTCTTGAAGAGCTCGTCCGAGCGCCGCCTCTGGGCCAGGGCGTTGGCCAACGTCGCCTTGGCCACTTCCAGCTCCGCTTCGGCCTGGGACAGGGTGTTGCGGGGCGTCCGCTGGTCCACCCGGACCATCAGGGTGCCGCGCTCCACCAGCTGACCGGTCTGCGCCCGGATCTCGAGGATCTCGCCCGAGGCCTTGGACTTGACCTCGACCGTGGTGTCGGGCTCGATGGTGCCCGCCGCCTGGGCGGAGACGATGATGTCCCGCTCGGAGACCGGCACCGCCTGGTAGACCAGGGGGGGCGGGGCGCTCTTGCAACCCGCGGCGAGGAAGGCCGCGGCCACTGCGAGGATGGTGTTCCGCATCTCAATTCACCTGTGCGCTGGCGAAATCCTGCTCCACCATGCCGTCCTTCAAGTGGACCTGGCGCTTCGCGTACGCAGCAATGTCTTTTTCGTGGGTCACCAGGATGATGGTCTGGCCCGCCTGGTGGAGGGACTCGAAAAGGCGCATGATATCGAGCCCGGTCGCCGAGTCGAGGTTCCCGGTCGGCTCGTCCGCCAGGAGGATGCTGGGGTTGTTGACCAGGGCCCGGGCCACGGCAACGCGCTGCCGCTGTCCGCCCGAGAGCTCGTTGGGCCGGTGGGTCATCCGGTCGGCGAGGCCCACGTTCTCCAGAGCCTTCTCGGCCATGGCCCGCCGCTCCTTGCTGGCGATGCCGGCGTAGACCAAGGGCAGCTCGACGTTATGGAGGGCCGTCGCGCGGGGCAGGAGGTTGAACGTCTGGAAGACGAACCCGATCTCCTTGTTGCGGATCCGGGCCAGCTCGTCGTCCTCCAGCTCCGAGACCCGATGCCCGTTGAGCCAGTACTCCCCACGGGTGGGGCTGTCCAGGCAGCCGATCATGTTCATGAGGGTCGACTTGCCCGAGCCCGACGGCCCCATCACCGCGAGGAACTCGTTCTTGCGGACCACGATGTCGACGCCCTGGAGGGCATGGACCACCTCGCCCCCCATGTCGTACTCGCGATGGAGGTTCCGGGTGACGATCATGGCGTCCCGCGGCACGTCGGGCGGGAGCATGGCCATCCGCTCGTCGGTGTCTTGCATCCTTTTCACAGCGACCGTCCGATCAGCGCCTCGATCTGCGCCTTGGCGCGAAGGTAATCGAACCGGGCATTCACCACGTCGACCTCCGCCTGGTTGAGGGATTCCTGCGACGTTAGCACGTCCACGATGGTCGAGACGCCGACCCGATAGCGCTCCTGCTGCACCCGGAGATCCTCGGTGGCCGCCTGGACGCTGGTGCGAGCGATCTCGATCCGCACCCGCGCCGCGTCCAACTCGGCCAGTCTGGCGGTCAGCGCCGCGGAGACCTGCCGGCGCGCATCCTCCGCCGTGGCGTCGGCCGTGGCCAGCGCGGAGGCCCGCACGTCGATCGTCTGCTCCCGGGCGAACCCGTTGAAGAGCGGCCACGAAAGCGAGAGGCTGACCGATCGGGAGTTGAAGAGCTCGTAGTCCGTCGGGCTGCTCCCGTTGAAGGTGTACCGCCCGCTCAGGTTGAGCGAAGGCCAGTACGCGGCCCGTGCGGCGGAGAGGCCGGCCCGGGCGGCGAGCGCGCTGGCGTCCGCGTTCTGCACGCGGGGGGCGTTCCGCTCGGCGTCGGCCCAGATACGCGCCGTGTCCAGGGTGACGGCCACCCGGTAGAAGCTCGAGTCGTCCGCCGCGGCCACCCGGCTCGGCGCCCCGATGAGCCTGGCCAGGTTGGCCTCCGCCGTGGCGAGCTGGGTCTCGGTGTTGATCAGCTGGAGCCGCGCGTTCCCCAGGGTCACCAGCGACCGCAGCGAGTCCGAGCGGGTGGCCGAGCCGCTGCGCAGCTTGGCCACCGATACGTTGAGCTGCTCCTCCGCCCGCCGCACGCTCGCCTGGCGCACCTTCACCAGCTCGGCCGCGGAGAGCGCCGCGAGGAACTCCTGGGTGGTGGTGAGGGCGAGCTGGAACCGGGCGTCCACCAGGCCGGCCTCGGCGGCATCGGTGCGCGCCCGCGCGGCCCGGAGGTCGGCTCCGCGGCGGAAGCCGGTGAAGAGGTCCACGTTGGCGCTCAGGCCCATGCTGACGCTGGACGTCGAGGTGTTCCCGGTGACGATTTCGTTGGTCACCGGATTGATCCGCGACGGGCCCTCGGAGAAGGAGGACCCGTACGAGGACGTGGCGGACACCGTGGGCAGGAAGGCACCCCAGGCCGTACGCACCTGGCTGGAGGCGTCGCGGATGCCGCCCTGCGCCTGGATGATGGTCGGCTGGACTCGCTCCGCGAGGCGGATCGCCTCCGGCAAGGTGACGACGGGGGCCTGCTGGGCGGCCAGGGGGGTGCCCGCCACGAGCAGAAGGAGGAGGAGCGAGCTATTTCGCATTGGGCGATCCCTGACGACGGCGCTCCGCCTGCTGACGCTGGATGAACTCGTCGTACTTGGTCTGTTGGTCCGGAGTGAGCTGCGCGCGGATCTCCGAACGGACATTCGTGCGCAAAGTTTCGTGCTGCGCCTTGATCCCCTGCCAGAGCGAATCCATCCGGGGACGGTAGCGATCGAGGATGGCCCTCACGCTGTCCTGTTGGACCGGCGTGAGCTCCAACGACTCGGCGAGGCGGGCCACGTAGCCCTCGGGCGAGCGGGGCCGGCGCTCCTGCCCTCGGTCGCCGAGGGCCACCGCGGCCCCGCCGCTCAGGGCCCCGACGACGAAGGTGGCGAGCAGGAGCGCGGCGGCCCCCCAGGTGGACTTGGTCACGAGTGCCTCCACGAGCGGCGAGACGTCATTCGATCACGACCGCGAGCAACAGGTCCCGGCTCGCGGGCTGAGCGGTCGAGAGCAGCTGGCTGGGCACGCCGCTCGGGGCGACCGCGTCGGCCAGGGTGGGGGTGGGGTCCGCGGACGAAACCCGGCCGATCAAGAGGCCGAGCCCGAGGGCCAGCACGGCGGCCGCGGCCACGCCCGGCCAGGCCCAGCGTCCCAAGACCTCCACGCTCGAGGCCCGATCGGCCTCCGCGGCGAGAGCCAGGCGGAACCGCGCCAGGAACGCCTCGTCGTCCGAGACGGCGTAGATGGACCGGAGCGCGGCCCCGAGGGCTGGATCCGGGCGGTCGTCGAACGGGCTCTGTCCGCTGGTCATACGCTCTCCCCCGCGTGGGGATGCATCAGTGCGCGCATCGCGCGGCGCGCATGGAATACGTCGGATCGCACCGTGCCCTCCGGTACGCCGAGCACCTCGGCAATCTCGGCGTGCGAATAGCCTTCCGCGTCGAACATCATCAGGGCCAC
>JBFIUJ010000090.1:0-9155 GCA_041607595.1 Gemmatimonadales bacterium
GATGGCGGCGAGCGAAGAGGCCTCGATCTCCCTCGAGCTGATGGTGGAGATCCGGAACAAGCTCGCCGATGCGTATCGCTCGATCATGAACATGCAGGCCTGAGCCTCACTGACACGCCCACTCCATGGCCTCCTCCCCCGTCGCCTCCGCCTCCATGCTCGATTCGGTCCGACAGCTGAGCGGCACCCGCAAGTTCCTGATGCTGGGAGCCGTCGCGGCCGCCGCGGTGTTCATCCTGTTCGTCGGCTTCATGGCCAGCGAGCCGACCTACGTCTCGGTGTACCGGGACCTCGATTTGGGTGAGGCGGCACGGATCGAGGAGAGCCTGACGAAGGCGGGGATCGCCCACCGCCTGGAGGGCGGGGGCACCGAGGTCATGGTCCCGGCGGCGGACGTGGCTCGGGCTCGGGTGGCCCTCGCCAGGGACGGGCTTCCCGCGAACGGGCGGCCCGGGCTCGAGCTCTTCGACAAGCCGGCCTGGGGCATGACGGACTTCACCCAGCGGGTGACCTATCGGCGGGCGCTGGAGGGGGAGCTGGCGAGGACCATCGGCACTCTCCGCGGGGTCCAGCGGGCGCAGGTGCACCTGGCCCTGCCCGAGACCAGTCCCCTCCGGCGGCTCGAGCGTCCCGCTCAGGCGGCCGTCGTCGTCACCCTGAAGCCGGGGCTCAGCCTCGCGCCGGACGTCGTGCAGGGCATCGCCTACATCGTGAGCAACAGCGTGGAGCAGCTGCCCGCGGACAACGTCGCGGTGATGGACGACTCGGGGCGGATCCTCTCCGCGCCGAGCGGCGCGGGCCCGGCGCTGGGCCTCACCACCCGGCAGCTCGACATGCAGCGGACGGTGGAGGGGCATCTGGCCGAGAAGGTGACCCAGCTGCTCGGCACGGTCCTCGGGGCCGGCGAGGCGCGGGTGCAGGTGGCGGCCCGGCTGAACTTCGAGCAGGTGGACCGGACGATCGAGTCGTACGACCCGGACGGGCAGGTGCTCCAGACCGAGCAGCGCAGCGAGACGGCGCCCCTGGACGAGGAGACCCTGGCCGGCGGTCAGACGATCATCAGCAACGCGTACCTCAACTCGCGCCGGCTGGAGAAGATCGTGGGCTCGGTGGGAGGGGTCACCCGCTTGACGGTCGCGGTGCTCGTGAATACCAGCGCCTTCAACTCCTCGGCCGGCTCGGTGGACCAGCAGCGGGCGCAGCTGGAGGACATGGTCAAGAACGCGATCGACTTCGACGCGGCCCGGGGCGACCAGATCAGCATCACGGCGATCCCGTTCGAGAAGCCGACGGCGGCAGCCCTCACCGGCGCCGACAGCGTCGGCGCTCCGGCGGGCGAGACCCTCGTGCTGGTGGAGCGGTTCAGCCGGCCGGGGCTCGGTCTGCTCGCGATCCTGGCGGCGTTCCTCCTCGCCTGGCGCGCACTGCGTCCCTCGATGGCTCCCTCCCAGGCCCGGGACCCGGCGGCCCTCGCCGCCGGGGGCGGAGTGGCGGCGATCCCCTCGCACACGTTCGAGGCCATGCCGCTCCGCAGCCGAGTGCAGGTGGAGTCGGTCTCCGCCCCGGAGCAGGCGGCCCAGGTCGTGCGCGCCTGGCTGGCTGAGACCACGTGACGGCCGCGACCACGCCCCGCGCGGGCCGTCCGTCCGATCTCTCCGGCCCGCAGAAGTGCGCCATCCTCTGCATGGCCCTTGGGGCCGATGCGGCGGCGAAGATCTTCCAGCAGCTGAGCCCGGAGGAGGTGGAGGCGGTCACCAAGGAGATCGCCTCCACCCCCGTCGTGCAGGCGGACCTGATGGAGGCCGTCCTCCACGAGTTCACCAGCGCCACGAAGGTGGCGGCGCATACCGCACGCGGCGGTGTCGGCTTTGCCCGGGAAGTCCTGGATCAGACCCTGGGTACCAACCGGGCGAAGGCGGTGATGGAGCGGGTGCAGGACCAGGTCAACGAGACCAGCCTGACGAAGCTGCGGAAAGCGGCGCCGGAAGTGCTCAACAGCGTGCTCCGGGGGGAGCATCCCCAGACGATCGCCCTGATCCTGGCGCACCTCGACGTGAAGCAGGCGGCGACGGTGATCGGGCAGATGGAGCCGACCCTCGCCGGCGACGTGCTCTACCGCGTGGCCCGGATGGAGAAGGTCTCGCCGGAGATGCTGCAGCTGGTGGAGATGGGGCTCAGCAGCCGGACCGACCTCACCCTGACCGGCGAGATGACGCTCTCCGGCGGGCCGGCCGCGGTGGCCAAGCTCCTCAACCACACCACCGGCGGGGTGGAGAAGACCCTCCTGGAGGCCATGGTGGAGCGGGACGTGGAAGTGGCGGAGAAGGTCAAGAACCTGATGTTCGTGTTCGAGGACCTGCGGCGGCTCGACGGTCGCTCGATCCAGCGCGTTCTCCGGGAGATCGACGGCAAGGAGCTGGCGCTGGCGCTCAAGGCGGTGAGCCCGGAGCTCAAGGACCACATCATCAGCAACATGTCCGAGCGCGCGGGCGCGGCCCTCCTGGAGGAGATGGAGTTCCTCGGACCGGTGCGGGTCAAGGACGTCGAAGCCGCCCACGGGCGGAACATCCAGACCGTGCGGTCGTTGGGCGAAGCCGGGGAGATCGTCATCAGCAGCGGCGGGGCGGACGATGACGTCATTGCCTGAGGTCTCCCCCGGCCTGCCCGAAGCGGCGCGGTATGCGCTCTGGCCGCTGCCGGAGCTGGGCTACCAGCGGCAGCCTCCCGAGTCCGTCCGTGTCCCGGCGGCCACGCCGGAGGAGGCGGCCTATCAGCGCGGACTCGAGGAAGGCCATCGGGCGGCCGGGCTCGACGCGGAGCGACAGCACCGGGCCAGCGGCACGGTGCTGGCCGCCGCGGTGGCCGCGCTGGAGGCCGCGCGCCGGGAGATGGCGGACTGCTTCGAGTCGAACCTCAACGCCCTCGCCGTCGGCGTGGCCCGTCATCTGGTACAGCGGGAAGTGACGGTCGATCCGACCATCGTGCGCGACCTGGTGCGGCGGGCGATCGACATGGCCCCGATGGACGGATCGCTGGAGGCCCGACTGCACCCGGCGGACCTCGCGGCGCTACAGGACCAACTGGAGCTCTTCACCCCGACCGGGCAGCCGCTCGCGGTCCAGTGGATCGCGGACGCGACCCTGGACCGGGGAGCCGTCGTGGTGGAGACCGCCCAGCGCATCGTGGACGGTCGGATCGACCGTGCCCTGCTCGCCGTCTACGAGCGGCTGGCCTATGAGTGAGTCGTCCCTGCTCCCCCGGGTCGCCGCGGCGCTGACCCGCGTGGAGAGCATGCCCCGCTTCGCCATCGAGGGCCGAGTACGCCGGGTGATCGGGCAGGTGATCGAGGCCTCCTCGCTGGAGGTGGCGGTGGGTGAAGTGTGCCGGATCCGGGCCGAGTCGGGTGCTGGTGTGCTCGCCCTGGTGGCCGGGTTCCACGAGCGGGGCGTCCTGCTGATGCCGATCGGGGAGATCGAAGGCATCCATCCCGGGGCGATCGTGCTCCCGCTGGGGCGCTCGCTCTACGCCGAAGTGGGCGAGGGCATCGTGGGTCGGGTGCTGGACGGGCTGGGGCGTCCGATGGACGGTCGGGGATCGGTTGGACGCACGGTGCGCCGCGCGCTCTCGGCCGAGCCCCCGAACCCCTTGGAGCGGGAGCGGATCTCCGCGCCGCTCGGCACCGGCGTCCGGGCGATCGACGGCCTGATCACCCTGGGACAAGGCCAGCGCATCGGCATCATGGCCGGCAGCGGGGTCGGGAAGAGCGTCCTCCTCGGCATGATCGCCCGGCGCACCACGGCCGATGTGAACGTGATCGCGCTCCTCGGAGAGCGCGGCCGCGAGGTCCGGGAGTTCATCGAGCGGGACCTGGGACCGGAGGGACTGAAGCGGTCCGTCGTGGTCGTCGCGACGAGCGACCAGACCGCGGTGGTGCGCGCCACCGGCGCCCTGGTGGCGACCACGATCGCCGAGTACTTCCGCGACGCGGGCAAGAGCGTCCTCCTCATGATGGACTCGGTCACCCGGGTGGCGACGGCCTGGCGCGAGATCGGACTGTCGGTGGGCGAGCCGCCGACGACCAAGGGCTATCCTCCCTCGGTCTTCGCGGCGCTGCCGCGGCTGCTCGAGCGCGCCGGGACCGGATCCACGGGCAGCATCACGGGGCTGTACACGGTGCTGGTGGAGGGGGACGACTTCAACGAGCCCGTGGCCGACGCGGCGCGCAGCATCCTCGACGGACACGTCGTGCTCTCCCGGCGCCTGGCCGAAGGCAAGCACTTCCCGGCCATCGACGTGCTGGAGAGCGTGAGCCGAGTCCGCGACGAGGTCATCGACGACGACCACTACCAGGCGGCGAACACGCTGCTGCGACTCGAATCCGCCTACCGCTCCGCCGAGGACCTGATCAGCGTCGGCGCCTACAAGCCGGGTACCACCCGGCAAGTGGACGCGGCGATCGCGCTGCGACCGGACATCCTCACCTTCCTCCGACAGACGAGCGGCGACGCCTCGAGCTTCGACGCCGCCCGGGCGGCCCTGCTCCAGCTGGCCCACCGGGCCCGCACGCTCGAGGGAGGCGCCGCGTGAGCCGCTTCCATTTCCGTCTCGATCGGGTGCTCGACCTCCGCGCCTCCGCCGAACAGGAGGAGGCCCGGACGCTGAACGCGGCGGCGACGACGGAGGACGCGGCCCGCGAGGCGTCCGAGGCGAGCCGGGAACGGCTGCGGCAGGTGTCCGAGCAGGCCGCGGCCGCGCCTGCCGACCTGGCCAACGCGGGAACGATGCGCAACTACCTGCTGGCCGTCCGCGCGGCGGAGAGCCAGGCCGACGACGACCAAGCAACGCTCGACGCGTCCGCCGTCGAGCGCGAGGCGGCCGAGGCGCGCTACCACGAGGCGCGCCGCGCCCGGCGCGTGCTGGAGCGCCTGCGCGAGCACCGCCACGCCGAATGGAACCGGGAAGCCAACCGACAGGAGCAGCGCGCCGCCGACGATCTGGCGCCGCGCCGTGGACGACCGGGAGGAGACCGCTGATGCCTCGACCCACGTTCGGCATCGTGCTCTGCGGGATCGTGATCGCGCTGGCCATGGGGGCCGAAGCGCTGGTGCGCCCGCGGACCGCGGGCATGGATCCGAGGCCGCCCGAGGTCCAGGACACGACCAAGAAGTCCCGACCGGCCGCCGACAGCACTGGGCGCACGGCCTCCGCCTGCGACGCCCGGGACTACCGCGGCGTGGCCCGCATCCTCGCCCGCATCAAACCGTCCGAGGCCGCGACGATCGCGAGCCACCTGAGCGACGAGGAGGCGGAAGGCATCCTGCGGAGCCTACCCGCACGGTCGGCGGCCGACCTCCTCAACGCACTGCCCAAGGAGCGCGCCGCCTCGCTCAGCCGGCGACTGCTCATGCCCATGAGCCCCGCGAGGTGCGGATCGTGACCGCGATTTCCCCGGGCGGGGCGGCCGGCTTCTTTCTGCCGCCGACCGAGCCCTCGGCCTCCACCGACCCCGGATCCTACGCCGGGTTCGCCCTGGTGCTGGCCGAGGCCCTCGGCGGAGGGCCCCGTCCTGCGCCGGCGACCGGGACCTCGAGCGCACCGGGCACCGACGCCGCGGGCGACCCCGCGCTCGGCGAGGGCGAGGCGCCGGCCGAGGCGACCCTGCTGTCCGCCGGCGACGAGACGGACCAGGCGGTGGGCGACGGCCTCGCGTCGGATCGCGCCGCACCCGGTCTCGCGGCGATCGCCGCAGCGAGTGCCGGCCCCATGGTCGCGGCCGCCACCGGATGGACCGCGGACCTCGGGGCCGAAGGAGGGCGAGGGACGAGTCCGCGCCCGGGTCCCGAGACGCCGCCGGCCGGCCCGCCGGCGACGGATGGCCTGCTCCCCGCCGAGGGGTTCGCCGGGGGTAAGATCGCGCGGGCGCTGGAGCAGGCCTTCGCGCAGGTCGGGCTGGCGCCGGTCGGGACTCACGGGGCCCCCGAGGCCTCGGCCGTGGCCCCCCTGGTGGCCGACGGCCTCCTGCTCGCCGACGTGGTCCCCGAAGGGGTCACGGCGAGCGTGTTGGAGCTGGTGACGAGCGAGAAGGGGTCGCCTGCGGCGCGCGCGAGCGAGGCCACCAAGGCCCCGAGTCCCGCGCCCGACACCGTGGGACAGCACGCCCCGCCGTCGGTGAACACCGGGGACGCGAGGGGCGATGGCCGAGCGGAAGTGATGCGCCCGAAAGGCTCGCCCGAGCAGGGCTCGAAGCCGTGGACCGGTTCGGGAGCCGATCCCCAGGCCGTGCCGGCGGCGTCGGGTGTGATCGGCGAGATGGTGGACAAGCGCGCGGCGCCCGAGCGGCGGCGCACCTCGTCCGCCCCTGCCGGACCGGCGATCCCGTCGGTGGAGCACGCGCTGCCGTACCTCGCGCGTCCGGGCCTCGTGCCGGCGGTGACGGTAGTCGAGGGCGCGGGGCGCGCCGGGGCACTTCCCCCGGAGCCGACCCCGCTACCCACGCCGCAGAGCAGCGTGACCCTGCAGCTGACGGATCAGGACGGAGCACGGGCGGCGGTGCGGGTCGCGGTACGCGGCGATCGGGTCCAGGCGACGATCGTGGCCCAGGACGCGTCCTCCGCGCAGCGGCTCGGCCTGCGGGCGGCGGACCTCGAGCGAGCGCTTCTGCAGCAGGGGTTCCTGGAGGCCAGGGTGCGGGTGGAGGGCGGGAGAGCGGGCGGACCGGATTCGCCCGGACTCTCGTGGGCCGGTGCGGCGTCGAGCGAGTCGGTTGGGCGGTCGGGCGGGGGCCGGGGGCAGGAGGGTCCGGCGGAGGAGCGGCGGGAAGGCGAGCGGCAGGCGCCCCAGGACCAGCCGAAGGATCGGTCACAGCATCGCTCCCGTCGGGAGCGGCAACGATAGGAGGGTAGGATGGGCACATCGGCGATCGGCGGCATCGGGGGCGGCCTCTTCACCGGGGCGACCGGAAGCAGGCAGCTGGGCAAGGAGGAGTTCCTGCGCCTGTTGGTGACGCAGCTGCGCCACCAGGACCCGCTCAATCCCATGGACGGGACTCAGTTCGCGACCCAGCTCGCGCAGTTCTCGAGCCTGGAGCAGCTGATCTCGCTGAACGATGGGCTCGATGCCCAGGCCGAGGTCTCGGCGCTCGCGGCGATCACCGTCCGGACGAGCCTGGGCGCGGCGCTGATGGGCCGGGAAATCGTGGCGGCGGGGGACCAGGTGGCGGTGGGCGAGGATGGGCGGGTGGCGGTGACGGTCGACATCGGCTCGGGCGGGGGGCGGGCGGAGGTCCGGCTCCTGGACGAGCAGGGGCGCGAAGTGGCCAGGCGCGACGTCGGCCAGGTCGGGAGCGGGCGTCAGGTGCTCTCCTGGGGCGCGGACGACCTCCCGTCGGGCGTATACCGCTACGAGGTGACTGTAGAGAACGGAGCAGGCGGCCGGGTGCCGGTGACGACTTTCGTGACCGGCGTGGTCGACGGGCTCTTCTTCGAGAACGGACAGATCGTCCTACGGGCAGGGAAGCTCGTGATTCCGATGGACCGGCTCAGCGAGATCCGGCCGCACTCGGCGGCCGGCTGAGGGTCTTCAACTTCCAGTACAGGGGTCCATCCAGATGATGCGCTCACTCTTTGCCGGCGTTTCCGGGCTGCGGAACCACCAGACCCGGATGGACGTGATCGGCAACAACATCGCCAACGTGAACACGGTGGCCTTCAAGGCCTCCCGCGTGACGTTCAAGGAGGCGTTCGCCCAGCTGCTCCAGGGGGCCTCGCGGCCGCCGGGCGACCTCGGCGGGATCAACCCGATCCAGATCGGCTCGGGCATGAACATCGGCAGCATCGACCAGCTCTTCAGCCAGGGCTCGCTCGAGTCCACCGGCCAGAACACCGACCTGGCGATCCAGGGCGACAGCTTCTTCGTGGTGAGTGACGGCAGCCGGCGGTTCTACACCCGGGCGGGCAACTTCCAGCTCGATGCGGACGGGCGCCTGATCGCCCCGAACAACGGGTTCGTGGTGCAGGGGCTCAACGCGGACAGCACCGGCGCCTTCTCGTCGACCTCGACGATCGCCGACATCATCCTCCCGGTGGGGCAGAAGTCCCCGGCGCGGGCGACGGGGATCATCGGGCTGACCGGAAACCTGGACTCCGGTGCGGCCGTGGGCGACACCCACGCCATGGCCATCACCGTGTACGACAGCGCCGGAGGCCCGCACGACCTCCAGATCAACTTCACCAACACGGGCCCGGGCCAGTGGTCCTGGGCCGCGACCTCCCCGACGGCGGGCGTCACCGCGGGCAACGGGACGGTGTCCTTCAACCCGAACGGCACGCTGGCGGCGTTCACCTATCCGGGCGGCGGCGCCAACATCACGGTCACCCCGGCCGGCGCGGGCGCGCCGTTCAACGTGGTCGTGGACTTCGGGACCGTGGGCGACTTCAACGGGCTCGCCGGATTCTCCAACCCCTCGAATGCCGTGGTCTCTCGGCAGGACGGCTACAAGGCCGGCGATCTCGAGGCCATCGCGGTGGACGGGAACGGGGTCATCAGCGGGTTCTTCACCAACGGCGTGACGCGCAACCTCGCCCAGATCTCGCTGGCCCGCTTCAACAACCCCTCCGGCCTCCTGCGGCGGGGCGACAACATGTACGCGGAATCGGCCAATTCCGGTCTCGCGGTCGTGGGCTTCTCCGGCACGAGCGACCCGTCCACGATCACACCGGGGGCGCTGGAGAACTCCAACGTGGATCTCTCCCAGGAGTTCACGAACATGATCGTGACCCAGCGGGGCTTCCAGGCCAACGCCCGGGTGATCACCACCTCGGACGAGATGCTGAGCGAGCTGGTGAACCTGCGGCGGTAGGCCGCCGATCCGGCTCCAGGGACGGCGCGACCCCTCCGGCCTCGGCCGGGGGGGTCGCGTCGCGTTTCGGGGCGGCAAGACTCTCCGCTTCTCCGGCAGTCTCTTCCCCCGCCGAGGGCGCCAGAGGGGTCGGCGCAGTCGGCTAACAGTATGTTGGAAAATGAGTTAGCAGATTCCCCCGTGCTGGTATGGGCGTTGCTTTGTCGAGCAAACTGGTCTGTGCGGTAGCTTTTCATAGCTCACTTGTATATGCATCTTCACGACCTTGGGTATTGTAAAACGGCGCAACTAGGGTATA
>JBFIUJ010000091.1:0-9146 GCA_041607595.1 Gemmatimonadales bacterium
GCGAAGATCGCGAGGGCACCCAACAGGATGCGAGTCCAGTAGCTAGTCATACGTCGCTCTCCAGGAGGTAGACCGGGCGGGGCCCGGGTGTTTCAGCTAGAGACGTCCGACTCGGCCCCAGAGTTTCAGCCCCGCCCCCAGGGTCGCTACGTTTCGCCCCCGATGCGACCCGATTCTCACTCCCCGGGGCTTTCCGAAGCCAGGGAGCCAGCCGCCGAAGCGGTCGGCTTCGTGCTGCGCCTCGGGCGAGCCCTGCACCAGTACGGCTACGCCGCCGACCGGCTGGAGGAGGTGCTGGCGCAGGTGGCCGAGCGCCTGGGCCTCCTGGCCCAGTTCTTCTCGACACCGACCTCCATCTTCGCGGCCTTCGGGCCCCAGGAGCACCAGCGCACCTTCCTCATCCGGGTCGAGCCGGGCGGAGTGGACCTGGGCAAGCTCGCCCAGCTCGACGCGGTCACCGGCCGGGTCCTGCGGGGCGGGCTCGCGCCCAGCTTCGGTTCGGTTGAGATCGACCGCATCGTCCATGAGGGACCGCGGTACGGCGCGACGGCCACCGTGGCGGCCTACGGCCTCGCGTCCGGCGCCGCGGCCCGTTTCCTGGGCGGCGGAGCGCGGGAGATCTGCGTCGCCGGCGCCATCGGCCTGGCGATCGGCATCCTGTCCCATCGGACCGCCCGTTCCCCGACGCTGCGCCGGGTGTTCGAGCCGGTGGCGGCGTTCGCTGCCTCCGCGGCCGCGACCGCCGCCGCCCATGCGCTCGACCACTATTCGGTGTTCATCGCCACGTTGGCCGGGCTCATCGTCCTGATTCCGGGCCTGACCCTGACGGTGGCGATGACCGAGCTCTCCACCCAGCACCTGGTCAGCGGCATCGCCCGGCTGAGCGGGGCCTTCATGCTGTTCCTGGGCATCGCCTTCGGGGTGGCCTTCGGGAACATGCTGGCGTTCGAGGCCCTGGGGCCGGTCGCCACCTCCGCCGAGCCGGTCCCGCTCGGCCCGTGGACCGGGCTGGTGGCCCTGGTCACGGCCCCCCTGGCCTTCACGATCCTGCTCCGCGCCGAGCGACACGACGCCGGCTGGATCCTCCTGGCCGGGGTGCTGGCGATCGTGGGAAGCCGGCTGGGCTCCGCGTGGCTCAGTCCGGACCTGGGCGTCTTCCTGGGCGCGCTCACGGTGGGCGTGGCGAGCAACCTCTACGCCCGGGTGCTGGACCGTCCGGCGGCCGTGACGCTGGTTCCCGGGATCCTCCTTCTGGTGCCGGGCAGCATCGGCTACCGGAGCCTCGCGTCGCTCCTGGACCAGCAGGTGGTGCTGGGCGTCGAGGCGGCGTTCAAGATGGTCCTGATCGCGGCCGCGCTGGTGTCGGGGCTGCTGATCGCCAACGTGCTCCTCCCCGCCCGCCCGGAGCGGTCTCCGCCGCCGTAGCTCACGCGCGGGGATGGTACTGGCGGTGGATCGCCCGAAGGTACTCCCGATCCACGTGGGTGTAGATCTGGGTCGTGGCCAGGTCCGCGTGGCCCAGCATCTCCTGCACCGCACGTAGATCGGCGCCCCCCTCGAGCAGGTGGGTGGCGAAGCTGTGCCGCAGCGTGTGCGGGGTCACCCGTTTGACCAGGCCGGCCCGCTCGGCGCAGCGCTTGACGATGCCCCCCGCACCGACCCGCGAGAGCGGGCTGCCCCGGGCGTTCAGGAGGAGCCGCTGGCGGCTCCGGCCCCGATCCAGCTCCGGCCGGACCGAGCGCAGGTAGACCGAGACCGCCCCGATCACCTGGCGGCCGATGGGCACCAGCCGCTCCTTGCCGCCCTTCCCGTAGACCCGGACGAGCCCTTCGCCCAGCACGAGGTCGGTCGTCCCCAGGCCGCAGAGCTCGGACACCCGGAGGCCGGCCCCGTAGCCCAGCTCGAGGAGGGTGCGATCGCGCCAGGCCAGCCGCTCGCCGACGTCCGGGGCGGCGAGGAGGGCTTCGATCTCCTGGACGGAGAGCACGTCGGGCAGGGACCGACCGCGGACCGGCGACTCGAGCCGGTCGCTCGGGTCGTCCGTCACCTTCCCCTCGGCGAGGAGGAACCGGTAGTAGGTCCGCACCGCCGAGACCTGGCGTCGGATGGTCGCCGGGCTCAGGCCGAGGTCCTTCAGGGAGAAGACGAACTCGCGGAGCAGCGCCGGGGTGACGCCGTCGGGCGCGCGCACCCCGCGCCCCGCCGCGAACTCGCCCAGGCGGTGCAGGTCCCGCAGGTAGCTCAGCACCGTATTCGGGCTGTGACCGGACTCGACCGAGAGGTACTCCTCGAACGCCTCCAACCAGAACGTGCGGCGGACGGCCTCCCGCGCCTCACCGGGGTCCATGATCCGCCGGGGATGACTCGCCCGCCTTCCGCGCTGCGCCCCCCTGTCCGCGCTCCAGGTCGGCCAGGTCGTTCGGGGCGATGCCGAGCAGTGCCGCGGCACGCTGGATCATCCGGGCTTCGTGCTCGCCCATCACGCCGTCCTCCATCGCCACCTGCCACATCCGTCCGATGAGCGCCCGCCGAGCCTCGGGACCGTACTCCTCGGACGCGCGCTCCGCATGCTCCTCCAAGGCGCGCCTGGCCCGCTCGGCGGACATCGCCGGAAAGGCCAGCGCGGTGGTGAGCTTCCACCGCTGACGGAGCCGCGACTCCACCCGAGCGCGCTCTCCCGCCGGCAGCATCTCGTCCACGTAGGCCATCTCGAGGATCAGGGCCGCCACGGCCTCGAGGGTCCGCTCGCCGTCTGGGCCTTCGGGCACCGGGGCATGGGCCAGCGCCCGCTGGAACGTGTCCCACAGGCGGCGGCGGACCGCCCGGCGGTGGCGGATCAGCCAGATACTCCCCGCCACGATCAGCACGGCGGCCACGATTCCCAGGGTGCGGTTGAGACCCGACAGGAACCGCTCGATCGTCCCCCACTCGGATCCCAGCGCGGCGCCCGCGAGGGTAAGGCCGCCGTACCAGAGGCCCGAGGCGGCGGTCATGGGGAGCAGCGCGCGCCAGGGATCGAGTCGCACCAGGCCGGCAAACGGTGGGACCACGGCCCGGATCCCAGGGAGGAGACGGCCGAAGAAGATGCCGGCGACGCCGAAGCGGATGTACTCGCGCTCCACGAAGGCGATCGCCGCGGGGGAGAGGAGGCGCTGCCCGAGCGGGCGGCGAAAGAGGCCGCTTCCGATCCGGTAGGCGACCGCGTACACGCCGATGGCGCCAACGGTGTTGGCGATCCAGCAGGTGAGGAAGACGCCGAGGGGGGACGTGACGCCCCGATGAGAGAGGAACGCGCCGAGGGCGACGGCGGCGTCGGCCGGGACCGGCGGCAGGACCGTCTCCACCATCGCGAGGCCGGCCAGGACACCGTAGATCGCGAGGGGAGGGAGTCCGGCCAGCCAGGCCAGGAAGGCCTCGATCAGAGGGCCTCCACGGTGGCGACGGCGAGGACCGCCACGCCTTCGCCCCGTCCGATGAAGCCCATGCCCTCGTTGGTCTTGGCCTTCAGGTTGATGCAGGCCGGATCCGCGTCAAGGGCGGTGGCGAGCGACGCGCGCATGGCGTCGAGGTGCCCGGCCAGCTTGGGCCGCTCGAGGATGATCGTGAGGTCCGCGTGGACCATCGCCCACCCGCGGGCCCGCACTTGGCGATGCGCTTCGGCAAGCAGCCGGAGCGAGTCGGCATCCTTCCAGCGGGGATCGGTGTCCGGAAACCAGCGACCGATGTCTCCGGCCCCGGCCGCCCCGAGCAGGGCGTCGGTGAGGGCGTGGGCCACCGCATCCGCGTCGCTGTGGCCGGCCAGTCCGAGGGGATGGGGAATCCGCTGCCCGCCCAGGATCAGCGGACGTCCCTCCACGAGGCGGTGGGAGTCATACCCGATTCCGGTGCGCTGCATGATCTCGGCGAGGCGGGAGGGAGAGGAGGGCGAGGCCCGGGGATTATCCTCAGGCGGCGACGACGGCGGCGTCCTCGATGATGCTGTAGTCCTGGCGCCGGCGCCGGGCCGCGAACCCGGCGTCTACGATGCACCGCTCCATCTCCTCGATCGAGGCCCGGTGGGTGGTGCCCGCGGCGGAGACTACATTCTCCTCCATCATCAGGCTCCCGAAGTCGTTCGCGCCGAAGCGGAGGGCGATCTGTCCGACCTTCAGTCCCATCGTCACCCACGAGGACTGCAAGTTGGGAACGTTGCGGCAGATGATGCGGCCGAGGGCGAGCGTGCGCAGGTAGCTGACCGCATCGGTCTTGGGCATGTCCGCCATCTCGGTCCCCTCCGGCTGGAGCGGCCAGCAGATGAACGCGGTGAAGCCGCCGGTCCGGGCCTGGAGCTCGCGGATCCGGAGGAGATGCTCGACCCGATCGGCCGGCGATTCGCCGAGGCCATACATCATGGTGACCGAGGTCTTCATGCCCTGCCCGTGGGCCTCCTCCTGCACCCCGAGCCATTCCTCGGTCTGCGCCTTCTTGCGGGCGACCCGGCGCCGCACTTCGTCCACGAGGATCTCCCCTCCACCGCCGGGGATGCTATCGAGCCCGGCCTGGCGCAGCTCGCGGACGACCTCGGGCACGGCGAGACCGAACCGCTGGCTGAAGAAGACCACCTCCGAGGGCGAGAACCCGTGGATGTGGATCGGGTGGTGGCGCTTCAAGTAGCGGAGCAGGTCCAGATACCAGGCGAAGGGGATGTAGGGGTTGTGCCCGCCCTGCAGGAGGATCTGCACCCCGCCGATGGCCTTGCACTCGTCCACCTTGGCGCCGATCTCCTCGAAGCTCAGGACGTAGCCCTCGCCGTGCTTGGGGCGCCGATAGAACGCGCAGAACTTGCAGTCGGCGACGCAGACGTTCGTGTAGTTGATGTTGCGGTCGATGATGTAGGTGACCGTCGGGTCCGGGTGTTGGCGCCAGCGCTCGGCATCCGCCAACCGGCCGAGCTCGAGCAACGGAGCTCGCTCGTAGAGCTCCAGGTACTCCCGGAATTCGCCGGAGGAGCGGTCCACCGCGCTCATGGTCATGCCGCCGTGATGAAGGAAAGCGAGCCGTCGGGGACCGCGCCGTCCTGCGCCAGCCGACGGAAGAAATCCGTCAGGCCCGCAAGGTGGCGGTACGACAGCCGGTAATCCAGGTCGCCGAGATAGGCCCGGCAGGTGGGCTCCGCCACGCCCGTGCTCCGCGCCGCATCGGCCGCCAGACGGTCGAGCCGGGCCAGCCCCCAGGCGCGGGCCTCGAGCAGGCCCGCGTGGATCCGGCGGACCCCGTCGGCCGGCGCACTGCGCCGCGCCGCCCAGACCGCGAACACGAAGGGGAGCCCGGTCCACTCCTTCCAGGCGGCACCGAGGTCCACCCGGTGCGGATACCGCCCGCTCGCCGCCAGCAGCAGGGCGGCGTCGCCGATCACCAGCACCGCCTCGTGGGGTAGCCCCTCGAGCGCGGCGAGGTCGGAGGCCTCCGCCCGAACGGTGGCGAAGCGCGGTGCCACCCCCCAGCGGTGACGGCAGAGAAGCTCGAGCAGGAGGACCGACGTCCGCGAGGACGCCGTCCGCAGCACCGTGGCGCCGTCCAGCTCGGCAATGGGCCGCCGGGAGAAGAGGGCCACGCTGTGCACCGGCCCGTCACAGCTCACCGCCAGGTCGGGCAGCAGGTGGTAGGCCGCGGCGTTCCGCGCGTACTCCACCGCCGAGACCACGCTCACGTCGAGCTCGCCCGCCGCGAGCAAGTCGTTGAGCTCCGACGCGGTGCCGGTCACCAGCTCCGCCGGGACCGGGGTCACGCCGCGATCGATCGCCTGGTAGATCGGGTAGCAGTTGATCCAGGGGATCCGGCCGAGCCTCATGCCGCGTGCACCACCGGCAGGGCGCCGCGCCGGCGCGTGGGCTCGGGGGGCGGGAGGTCGTCGAAGGACTCGCGCACGGTCTGGTAGAGGCTGTTCCGCTCGACCGGCCGGCGGCCGGCACCGCGGATGAGCGCGAGGAGGTCGTGGTAGGAGAGCTCCATGGCCGTGGTAGCGCCGGCCTCATGGTAGACCCGCTCGTAGACCACGGTGCCCTCGACATCGTCGCACCCGAAGCTCAGCGCGATCTGCGAGAGGAAGGGCGTGACCATCGGCCAGTGGGTCTTGACGTGGGGCACGTTGTCGAGGAAGAGCCGGCCCACGGCGATGTTCTTCAGGTCCTCGTAGCCGGTTGTCGCCGTGCCCACCCGGCCCAGCTCGACGCCGAGCGCATTGTGATCGGGATGGTACGCCAGCGGGATGTAGGTGAGGAAGCCGCCGGTCTCGTCCTGGAGGTCCCGCAGCATCGCGAGATGCGCGATCCGGTCGTCCGCCGTCTCCACGTGGCCGTAGAGCATGGTGCAGTTGGTCGGGATGCCCAGCTCGTGCGCGGTCCGGTGGACCCGGAGCCACTCCTCCCCGGTGAGCTTGCGCTCGGCGATCGTCGCCCGGACGGCCGTGCTGAAGACTTCGGCTCCGCCCCCCGGCAGGCTGGTGAGGCCGGCCTCCTGCAGGGCCAGGAGCACGTCCCGCTCGGTGCACCGCTCCACGCGGGCCAGGTGGGCGATCTCCACGGCGGTGAGCGCCTTGATGTGGACCCGTGGGTGGCGCGCCTTGAGGCCCCGGATCATGTCCGCGTAGTAGGCGAGGCGCAGCTTCGGGTGTAGCCCCCCAACGATGTGGAACTCGGTGGTGGGCCGCCCGGTGGCCTGCTCCGCCTCGGCGAACACCTCCTCCAAGGACCGGGTGTACGCCCCCTCCTCCTTCGGCATCCGGGCGAAGGAGCAGAAGGTGCACGTGTTCCGCAGGACGCAGACGTTGGTGGGGTTGAGGTGCTGGTTGGCCGAGAAGAACACCCGGTCCCCGTTCACCCGGCGATTGGCCGCGTCGGCCAGGGCGCCGAGGCCCAGCAGGTCCGCCGTCCGGTAGAGGGTCCGCGCGTCGTCGGTGTCGAGGCGGACACCCGCGATGACCTTCTCGGCGACCGGTCGCAGCGCAGCATCGCTGAGACGAGTCGGATCGAGGTCCAGGGTCACTGCCGGCTCCTTGCTGGCGAGCGGGGGTCGGTGATCGGGTGCGGTAATGTAGTGCGGACGGCCCGGGAGAAGCCAGTTGACGCGGGGGGGCCTGCTACGCGGCGCGGGGTGGGTCCTCGAGGACCCACCCCGTCACCCGTGCGCCGGGGCGGCGATCGCCTCAGGCCTCGGCTGCCCGGACGGCCAGGGTCACGTTGTGCCCGCCGAAGCCGAACGAGTTGGAGAGGGCCACCCGGACCGGCCGCTCGACCTTCCGGTTGGGCGCGCTGTCCAGGTCGCACTCCGGGTCCGCCGTCGCCTGGTTGATCGTGGGCGGGATCACACCGCAGCGGGCCGCCAGGAGGGCGACGATGAATTCGAGCCCGCCCGCGGCTCCCAGCAGGTGGCCGGTCATGGACTTGGTGGACCCGAAGACGAGCCGGCGGGCCTGATCGCCGAACACCGCCTTCACCGCCCGGGTCTCGGCGATGTCCCCCTGGGGTGTCGAGGTGCCGTGGGCGTTGACGTAGTCCACCAGCTTCGGATCGATCCCACCGTCCGCGAGGCAGCTCCGCATCGCCTGCTGGGCGCCCTCCCCGTCCGGCGGGGGCGAGGTGATGTGATGGGCGTCCCCGCTCATGCCGTAGCCCAGGACCTCACCCAGGATCGTCGCGCCCCGGGCCTGGGCGTGGGTCTCGCTCTCCAGGATCACCACGGCGCCCCCGTCGCCCAGCACGAACCCGTCCCGCTCCGCGTCGAACGGCCGGCTCGCCGCCACGGGGTCGTCGTTGCGGAAGGAGAGGGCCTTCATGTTGGCGAAGGCCGAGATCGTCAGGCCGGTGATGGCGGCCTCCGCTCCACCCGCGACCATCGCGTCGGCGTCGCCGTGCTTGATCAGGCGGTAGGCCTCGCCGATCGCATGGGCCGAGGAGGCACAGGCCGAGACGGTGCAGAAGTTGGGCCCCTTCAGCCCGTAGCGGATGGAGACCAGGCCGGCCGCGATGTCGGGAATGAACATCGGCACGAAGAAGGGCGACACGCGGTCTGGCCCCTTCTCCAGGTAGGCCACGCAGTTCTCCTCGTAGGTCTGCATCCCGCCGATGCCGCTGCCGATGATGACGCCGGTGCGCTCGGGCGCGGGGAAGCCGCCGCCGAGCCCGGCCTGGGCCACGGCCTGGTGGGCCGCACCGAGCGCGAACTGGGCGAAGAGGTCGTAGCGCCGGGCCTCTTTCTTGTCGATGTACTGCAGCGGGTCGAACCCCTTCACCTCGCAGGCGAAGCGCACCTGGAGCTTGGCGGGGTCGAATTTGGTGATGGGACCGGCACCCGAGCGGCCGGCCAGAAGGCCGGCCCAGGTCTCGTCGACGGTGGTCCCCAGCGGAGTCACCAGCCCGAGGCCGGTGACGACGACACGATGGGTCAACGGTCTTCGCCTTGTTACTTGCCGATTTTTTCGTGCAGATACTTCATCGCATCCCCGACCGTGCGGAGCTTCTCGGCCTCCTCATCGGGAATGTCGATGTCGAACTCCTTTTCGAACGCCATGACGAGCTCGACCGTGTCGAGGCTATCGGCGCCGAGATCCTCCATGAAGCTCGCACCATCCGTGAGCTTCTCGCGCTCCACTCCCAGCTCCTCGACGATGATGTCCTTGACCTTTTCTTCGACGTTGCTCATGTCGTCCTCGAAAGGATTGAAGAGTCTCCCCTACCCCACCATCCCACCATCCACCACCAGCACCTGACCGGTGATGTAGCCTGCCAGGTCCGACGCCAGAAACAGCACCGCGCCGGCGACGTCCTCCGGTCGGCCCAGCCGGCCGAGCGCGATGCCCCCTAATAAGGCGCTCCGAGCCTCAACCGGCAAGGCGGCCGTCATGTCGGTCTCGATGAACCCCGGCGCGATGCAGTTCACCAGCACATTGCGGCTGGCGTACTCCTTCGCCACCGACTTGGTCAGGCCGATGAGGCCCGCCTTGCTCGCCGCGTAGTTCGCCTGCCCCTTGTTCCCCGTCAATCCCACGATGCTGGTGATGTTGATGATCCGCCCGGCACGGCGCTTCATCATGCCCTTCACCACCGCCCGGATGGTGAGGAAGGCGCCCAAGTGCGCGTCGAGGTGCTGAGCGGCCTCGAGCCGGGCGA
>JBFIUJ010000092.1:0-9128 GCA_041607595.1 Gemmatimonadales bacterium
GGCCTCTCCCGGCCCCCACGATGCCTACCCCCACTTCGACGAGTTCGTCGCCTCCCTGGCCGTCCGGACGGCCGCCGAAGCCCCAACCCCTTGACAGTCAATAGGTAAGCTCGTACTATCGGCCGCAAGAGGGCGTCGCTGGCGGCGCCCCTTGCCTGTGATCTTCGGGGGATGCATGACCAAGGCCGATCTCGTGGAACAGGTTACCGCCTCGATCGCGCGGACCGCGGGGCCGATGATCTCCAAGAAGGACTGCGCCCGGGTCGTGGACGCGTTCCTGGAGGCGGTCAAGGACTCCCTGCGCAACCAGCAGAACATCGAGGTGCGCGGCTTCGGGACATTCAAGATCCGACGACGCAAGACGCGGATGGCGCGGAACCCCCGCACGGGTGAGCCGGTGGAAGTCGCCGCCCGGCCGGTGCCGGTGTTCAAGCCGAGCAAGGAGTTGCGGGCCATCGTCGCCGAAGAGGCGTTGAAGGAAGCCGAGCCCTCAGAAACCTCCTGACCCGCCGGCCCGGTCCGACGGGTCCCCGGGGCCGCTCGCCGAGCGGCCCCGTTCGCATTCCCCCCGCTTGAACCCCCTCCGGCCCCCGGGCATACTTCGCCAATGACTACCGACTCCGCCGCCCTCCGCATCCGGGTCCGCTTCTTCGCGCGCTTCGCGGAGGTGGTCGGCCGCGAGGCGATCGACCTGCGCGTGGCCGCGCCGGCCACCGTGGCGGACGTCCTGGCCGAGATGCGCCGGGCCTGTCCCCCGACCGACGTCGTGCCGGCCAAGCCCCTGTGCGCCCGCAACCTGAGCCAGGTGTCGCTGGAAGAGCCGGTCGCCGATGGGGACGAGCTCGCCCTCCTCCCCCCGCTCGCCGGCGGTTGAGCGATGGCCTTCCTGAGCGAGGCTCCGCTCGAGCTCGGCCCGCTCATGGCCGAAGTCCAGGCACCGGACCGAGGCGGGGTCGCCTGCTTCGTCGGGACGGTCCGGGATCATCACGCCGGCCGCGGAGTCATCGGCCTCGCCTACTCCGCCTATGCCGAGATGGCGGAGACCGAGTGTGAGCGGATCGTGGCGGAGGCGGAGGGACGCTGGCCGGTCAGGGTGGCCCTCCGGCACCGCCTGGGCGAGCTGTCCGTGGGCGAGGCGGCCGTCGCCATCGCGGTGGCCTCGGCGCACCGGGAGGAAGCCTTCGCGGCGTGCCGGTGGGTGATCGAGGAGCTCAAGCGGCGCGTCCCGATCTGGAAGCGCGAGCGCTACGCCGACGGCACGGAGGCCTGGGTGGACCCGAGCGCCCAGGGCGGGACCGCGTCGCTCCGGGGAGGGAAGCCCGGGTGAGCGCGCCCGGGACCGCGACCGACCGGCTCGGCCGGCCGCTGGGGAGCCTGCGGGTCTCGGTCACCGACCGCTGTAACCTCCGCTGTCGCTACTGCATGCCGGAGGAGGACTACGTCTGGCTGCCACGGCAATCGATCCTCACGTTCGAGGAGGTCGACCGCCTGGTCGGCGTCTTCACCGGGCTCGGCGCCCGGAAGCTCCGCCTCACCGGGGGCGAGCCGCTCCTCCGCCACGACCTCGATCGGCTGGTCCGCCTCCTCGCCCGGCAGGGTGCGGTCGAGGACCTCTCGCTCACGACCAACGGCCTGCTGCTCGCCGCCCAGGCGGCGGACCTCCGCGCCGCCGGGCTGCACCGCCTGACGGTGAGCCTCGACACGCTGCGCCCCGACCGGATGCTGGCCTTCACCCGTAGCGCGAAGCACGCGGCCGTGCTGGCGGGGATCGCCGCGGCCCGGGCGGCGGGGTTCGAGCGGCTCAAGCTGAACACCGTGGTCCTGCGGGGCTACAACGACGACGAGCTGGTGGACCTCATCGCATTCGGGCGGGAGCAGGGCGCCGTGGTCCGCTTCATCGAGTACATGGACGTGGGCGGGGCGACCCGCTGGTCGGTCGGGGACGTGGTCTCGCGCGCGGAGATCCTGGCCCGCGTGGCGGCGCGCCTTGGCCCGGCCGAGCCGGTGGGCGGGCAGGGGGCCGCGCCGGCGGAGCGGTTCCGGCTGGCGGACGGCACGGAGTTCGGCGTGATCGCCTCGACCACCGCGCCCTTCTGCCGCCGCTGCGACCGAAGCCGTCTGACCGCGGACGGCACCTGGTTCCTCTGTCTCTACGCGGCCTCGGGCGTGGACCTCCGCGAGCCGCTCCGGAGCGGCGCCACCGACGCGGAGCTGGCCGACCTGATCCGGGAGACCTGGACCGCGCGGGACGACCGCGGCGCGGAGGTTCGGCTCGGCCTCGCGGATCGGCGGCCGCTCTACGAGCCCGCCGGCCTCCGGGCGGATCCCCACCGCGAGATGCACACCCGGGGCGGGTGATCCCCGCTCCCGCCGCTCTTCCCTGACCCCGTCCGGCCATGACGCTCAACGTCGCCCTGATCGAGCCTCGGATCCCTCCCAACACCGGCAACATCGCCCGACTCTGCGCCGCGACCGACACCGCCCTCCACTTGATCGAGCCGCTCGGGTTCTCGATCGAAGGACCAGAGCTCCGGCGGGCCGGACTCGACTACTGGGACGCAGTGGACCTCTGGGTGCACCCCGATTGGCGCTCCTTCCGGGAGGCGATGGACCGGGACCGCTGCCTCTACTTCTCGGCCCAGGCCGAGCTCGAGCTGTGGGATGCGTCCTTCCAGGAGAACAGCTGCCTCCTGTTCGGCAACGAGACCGACGGGATGCCCGAGCGGATCCTGGAGAAGCACCCCGAGCGCTGCTATCGGATCCCGATGCGCGGGCCGGTGCGCAGTCTCAACCTCGCCACGGCCGTGGGAATCGTGCTCTACGAGGCGATACGCCAGACCGGCGCCCGGTCCGCGCGGCGGTAGTCCGGCGTCCGGCCCCGGTGTACATTACGGCCCGTCGGCGGTCTTCCTTCCTCATCCCATCGCTCGGAATCGCACATGCTCAACAAGATCACCGTGGTCGGGGCGGGCAACGTGGGCGCCACGGCGGCGCAGCGGATCGCCGAGAAGCACCTGGCGCGGACGGTCGTGATGGTGGATGTGGTGGAGGGGGTGCCGCAGGGCAAGGGCCTCGATCAATGGCAGTCGGCGCCGGTGGAAGGCTTCGACTCGCGGGTCGTGGGCAGCAACGGCTACGACGACGCCAAGGGCTCCGAGGTCTTCGTGGTCACCGCCGGCATCGCCCGGAAGCCCGGCATGAGCCGGGACGACCTGGTGAAGACCAACGCCGGGATCGTGACGGCGGTCTCCAAGGAGATCAAGCGGGTCGCGCCGGAAAGCATCGTCGTGATGGTCTCGAATCCGCTCGATGCGATGTGCTACGTCGCGATGAAGACCACCGGCTTCCCCCGGGAGCGGGTGATCGGGATGGCCGGCGTGCTCGATACCGCGCGCTACCGGGCCTTCCTCGCCCTGGCGATGGACCTGTCGGTGGAGGACATCCAGGCCATGGTGCTGGGGGGACACGGCGACACCATGGTCCCGCTGGTGTCCTACACGACCGTCTCCGGCATTCCCGTCACCCAGCTCCTGTCCAAGGACGCGCTCGAGAAGATCGTGGACCGCACCCGCAACGGCGGGGCCGAGATCGTCGCCCACCTGAAGACCGGCTCCGCGTACTACGCGCCGAGCGCGGCGGCGGTGCAGATGGTCGAGGCGATCGCCCATGACAAGAAGCGGCTCCTCCCGTGCTCGGCCTGGCTCACCGGCGAGTTCGGGCTCAAGGACGTCTTCTGCGGCGTGCCGTGCAAGATCGGGCGGCGGGGGCTCGAGCAGATCGTGGACATTTCCCTCACCGACGCCGAGACCAAGGCGCTTCGTGCCTCCGCCGACGCCGTGCGGGATACGATGCGCGCCACCGGCGTCTGACGGCGGGCGGGGACGCGCGCGATGCAGTGGCTGTTGAGCTTCTACCGGTCGACGATCGGGAAGAAGATCCTGATGGCGGTGACCGGCCTGCTGCTGGTCGGGTTCGTCGTCTCCCACATGCTGGCGAACCTCCTGGTCTTCCAGGGGCCGGGCAAGCTGGACGAGTACGCCGCCTTTCTCCGCGGCACGGGGGGCGCCCTGTGGGTGGCCCGCGGCGGCCTCCTGGCGGCCGCCGTGCTCCACGTAGTGCTCGCGCTCCAGCTCACCCGCCTGAACCAGGTGAGCCGCCCGGCGCGCTACGCCCGGCGGGTGCCCCAGGTGTCGACCCTGGGCTCGCGCTCGATGCGGTGGGGCGGGGTGCTGCTCCTCGCGTTCATCGTGTATCACCTGCTGCACTTCACCTTCGGACCGACTCACCCGTCGTACCCCGCGTTCGACCACGCCACCGTGCACGCCAACGTGCTGACCGCCTTCACCGGACGCTGGGGCGTGGTGGCCTTCTACGTCGTGGCGATGGGCGCGCTGGGGCTGCATCTGTCGCACGGCGTCTGGAGCATGCTGCAGACGGTGGGGGTGAACCACCCCAATCTGAACCAGGGCCGGCGGCGGCTGGCCCAGGCGCTGGCCGCGGTCGTGGCGCTCGGCTTCGCCGCGGTGCCGATCGCCGTGGGGCTCGGATGGGTTCGATGACCTCCCCGTCGCACCGCGCGCCGGCAAGAAGGGCGGCGCGCCGAGGAGTCTCCGCATGGAGCTGAACGCCAGGATCCCGTCCGGCCCGATCGAGCAGAAGTGGGACCGGGCGAAGTTCGAGAACAAGCTGGTGAACCCCGCCAACAAACGGAAGCACACGGTGTTGGTGGTGGGCTCCGGGCTGGCCGGCGCCAGCGCCGCCGCCACCCTGGGCGAGCTGGGCTATCGGGTGGAGTGCTTCTGCTTCCAGGACTCGCCCAGGCGGGCCCACAGCATCGCGGCCCAGGGCGGGATCAACGCGGCCAAGAACTACCAGAACGACGGCGACAGCATCTACCGCCTGTTCTACGACACCGTGAAGGGGGGCGACTTCCGCTCCCGTGAGGCGAACGTCTATCGCCTGGCACAGATCTCGGTCGAGATCATCGACCAGTGCGTGGCGCAGGGCGTCCCCTTCGCCCGGGAGTACGGCGGGCTGCTCGCCAACCGGTCCTTCGGCGGGGCGCAGGTCTCCCGCACCTTCTACGCCCGGGGACAGACCGGCCAGCAGCTGCTGCTGGGCGCCTACTCGGCGCTCGAGCGTCAGATCGCGGCCGGCACCGTCCGGATGTTCCCCCGGACGGAGATGCTGGACCTGATCGTGATCGACGGTCGGGCCCGAGGGATCGTGGTCCGCGACTTGGTCACCGGCCGGATCGAGCCCCACTTCGGGGACGCGGTCGTGCTCGGGACCGGCGGCTACAGCAACGTCTTCTACCTCTCGACCAACGCGAAGGGCTGCAACGTCACGGCGACCTATCGTGCCTACAAGCGAGGCGCCGCCTTCGGCAACCCGTGCTTCACCCAGATCCACCCGACCTGTATCCCGGTGAGCGGGGACTACCAGTCGAAGCTCACCCTGATGAGCGAGTCGCTCCGGAACGACGGCCGGGTCTGGGTCCCCAAGCAGAAGGGCGATACCCGGCGCCCGCGGAGCATCCCCGAGGCGGAGCGGGACTACTACCTGGAGCGGAAGTACCCCAGCTTCGGCAACCTGGCCCCGCGGGACATCGCGAGTCGCAGCGCCAAGGAAGTCTGCGACGAGGGACGCGGCGTGGGCGAGAACGGCCTCGGGGTCTATCTCGACTTCGCGGATGCCATCGGCCGCCTGGGCGAGCAGGTCATCCGCGAGCGCTACGGCAACCTCTTCGAGATGTACCAGCGGATCACCGATGAGGACCCCTATCGGGTCCCGATGCGCATCTTTCCCGCCGTCCACTACACCATGGGCGGGCTCTGGGTGGACTACCACCTGATGAGCACGGTGCCGGGGCTCTTCGTGATCGGCGAGGCGAACTTCTCGGACCACGGCGCCAACCGTCTCGGGGCGAGCGCCCTGATGCAGGGTCTGGCCGATGGCTACTTCGTCCTGCCCCACACCATCGGCGATTACCTGGCGCGGGGGACGCCCGGCCCTCCGGACGCGGGCCACGCCGACGTGCGGGGCGTGCTGGAAGCCGTCCACGAGCGGACCCGGCGTCTCCTCGCGGTGCAGGGCGCCCGCACGGTGGACTCCTTTCACCGAGAGTTGGGCCGCGTGATGTGGGACCACTGCGGCATGGCCCGCAACGACGCCGGCCTGCGGAAGGCCCTGGCCCGGATCCCGGAGATCCGCGAGGAGTTCTGGCGCAACGTGCGGGTGCTGGGGGAGGGGGAGGAGCTGAACCAGTCGCTCGAGAAGGCGGGTCGGGTGGCGGACTTCCTCGAGTTCGGCGAGCTGATGTGCCGGGACGCGCTGCACCGCCGGGAATCCTGCGGGGGCCACTTCCGGGAGGAGAGCCAGACCCCGGAGGGCGAGGCCCTGCGGGACGACGACCAGTACGCCTACGTGGCGGCCTGGGCCTACGCCGGGGACGGACGGGAGCCCGTGCTCCACAAGGAGCCCCTCGCGTTCGAGTACGTCCCGCTCGCCACGCGGAGCTACAAGTGATCCCGGCCGCCCCGGAAGGAGCCGCGCGATGAACCTCACGCTGCTGGTCTGGCGCCAGGCCAGCCCGTCCGCCGCGGGCCGCATGGAGCGCTACGAGGCGAAGGGCATGAGCCCGGACATGTCGTTCCTCGAGATGCTCGACGTGGTGAACGAGGGCCTGATCGAGCGGGGCGAGACGCCCATCGCGTTCGAGCACGACTGCCGAGAGGGCATCTGCGGCTCGTGCGGGCTCATGATCGACGGCGTCGCCCACGGCCCCATGAGCGGCACGGCGACCTGCCAGCTCCACATGCGGAGCTTCCGCGACGGCGCCACCATCACCATCGAGCCCTGGCGGGCCCGTGCCTTCCCCGTGCTGCGCGATCTCGTGGTGGACCGCGGCGCCTTCGACCGGATCATCCAGGCGGGCGGCTACATCGGCGTCGCCACCGGTAACGCCCCCGACGCCAACGCCATCCCGATCGCGAAGGATGTGGTGGATCGCGCGATGGACGCGGCCCAATGCATCGGCTGCGGCGCCTGCGTCGCGGCCTGCCCCAATGCCTCGGCGATGCTGTTCACCGCCGCCAAGGCGACCCACCTCGGGCTCCTGCCCCAGGGACAGACCGAGCGCTATCGCCGGGCCCTCCGGATGGTGACCCGGATGGACATCGAGGGGTTCGGCGGCTGCACCAACTTCGGCGAGTGCCAGGAGGCGTGCCCCAAGGAGATCAGCGTCGACACGATCGCCCGGCTGAACCGCGACTACCTCAAGGCGTCCCTCGTCGCCTCGCCGTCCGCGGACGGCGGGGCCGACGGGGGGTGAGGCTCCTGCTCCGAGCGCGGCCTGTGTGGATCCGCCCGCGAGGGCCGTCCACCTGAGCGTTCCCACCCTCGGCGCGTCACACCCGGAGCCACCGATCCGCCGTTCCCGCATCGTTCGCATCCATCCCGCCGTCCTCGCGCTCGCCGGCGCGCTCGCCGTGCCTCTCCCGGCCGCCGGGCAGGCGAGGCCGTGGGCGAGCGTCGGCGCGCACGCGATCCTGGCCTACACCCGAAACGACCCCGTGCCGTTCGGCGAGACGGCGGCGGAGCTGAAGCTCGTCCAGCCCATGCTGTTCGGTAGGGCCGGCGTGCTGGGTGGTCGGCTCGTCCTCGTGGGCACCGTCAACCTCGAAGGGGAGACGATGCCGGACGGCGAGCTCTCGCTGGGAGCCTGGGGCGAGGGCTACGTGGACCGCCGGCATCCCCATACCTACGTCCACGAGGCGATGGCCTCGCTCACCGATCGCCTGGGCCCGACGGCGCTCTCCCTGAGCCTGGGGAAGGGGTTCGTCCCCTTCGGCACCGACGACCCCATGAGCCGACCCACGCTGCGCTATCCGGTCAACCACCACCTGAGCCAGGTGTTGGAGCGCTGGGTCGCGGCGGCGGGTCTCGCGATCGGGCCCGCCACCCTCGAAGCCGCGCTCTTCAACGGCGACGAGCCCGAGCGTCCCGGCCAGTGGCCCCGCCTCGGCGGTCGGTTCGGGGACTCGCAGTCGCTCCGCCTGCTCCTCGCACCGATCGCCGGGGTCGAGCTCCAGGGCTCGCACGCCCAGGTGCGGTCCCCCGAACATCGGCCGGGTGCGGGGACCGACCAGTTCAAGTGGAGCCTCTCGGCGCGGTGGGACCGGCCGCTCGCCGGCCACCCCGCCTACGGCCTCGTCGAGTGGGCCCGCACCTCCGAGGCGGACGGCTTCTTCATCTTCCGCAGTCTCTTGGCCGAGGGTGCATGGGGCTGGGGGCCCGGGCGTCTGTATTATCGATTCGAGCGGACCGAGCGGCCGGAGGAGGAGCGGACGACCGCCAATCCGTTCCGCTCCCAGCGGCCCCACCTGGAGAACTCGATTCTCGGGATCACACGCTGGACCATCCACACGGCGGGGGTCAGCCGGGGCTTCGTGGCCCCGGGTTTGCGGGCCAGGATCACGCCGTTCGTGGAGGGCTCCTACGCGACCGCTCGGCCGACCCTCGGGGTGTTCGATCCCCAGGCGTGGTACGGCGGCGAGACGTTCTGGGCCCTGAGCGTCGGCCTGCGGCTCGGCTGGGGCGACGGCGGCGACCCCCGCGCGGTCGCGAGCCCGAACGGGCACCGGATGGGACGGTACGGCGTCGCGGCGGCGGGGGACGCGATGGGTCATCACTCTCAACACTGACGGTGGGTATGCGAGCGGACGGCATGCGGCGATGCGGATGGGTGTTGCTGGCTGCGGGCGCCTGGGCCTGCGTGGGATCGGATGGGGGTCCCCAGGTCTTCCAGGGCGACATCGCCAAGAACGGGGGCGACGGACAGATGGGGACCGTGGCGACCGTGCTCCCCACACCGCTCTCGGTGATCGTGCGCGAGCCGGGTGGCGCGCCGGCCGCCGGGGTGACCGTGCGCTGGTCGGTCGAGACGGGCGGGGGCACGATCCCGGCCACCAGCACCACCGACGCGGCGGGACTGACCTCGGCCGCCCTCACCCTGGGGCAGGCCTCCGGGCCGCAGGCGGTCACGGCTCGGCTCGACGGGGCGACCGGGTCGCCGGTCGCGTTCACCGCCACCGCGCTCCCCGGGCCGGCGACCTCGCTCGCCCGGA
>JBFIUJ010000093.1:0-9028 GCA_041607595.1 Gemmatimonadales bacterium
CCTACGTGCAACTCGTCAATCCGGGCGCGCCGGTGATCTTCGGCAGCTTCGCCAGCTCGATGTCGATGCAGTCGGGCGCGCCGACCTTCCCCTGATTGGCTATTCGGTGTTCGCGGTGGTCGCGCTGTTCCTGCTCAAGTTCGCCTTCGGGCTGTTCGGCTTCGTCTTCGGGATCGTCAAGACGCTGCTGATGTTGGCGCTGATCGGCTTCGTGATCTACTTGATCCTCAAGATGCTGAGCCCGGGCACGGCGGACCGGGTCAAGGACATGATCGACGGCAATCACACCCCGAGCTGACGCCGGCCGAGTGCCGGGCGGGTACGGCGGGCGGGGCGCCCGGTCCACGGTGGGCCGGGCGCCTCTGGCGTTCCGGCGTCAGCGCAGCGAGGAGCTGTGCGCGTGCACGATCCACCAGCGTCCCTGCGGGCCGGCCCGGGCCAGCAGGACCGTGGCCCGGCCCTCCCGGACGAGTCCCTCGGTCGGGGCGACCCAGCGATACTCGACCACTCCCCAGACCAGCTGCGAGCCGACGACCAGGCGCGAGGCGCTGATCGCCGCCTGCCCGCCCGGCTCCAGCCCGGCGAACCGGGGTGGACCGAGCCGCAGCTCGCCGTCGGCGATGACCAGCGCCTCGGGCGCCCACAGCGTATCCGCCAGGTCCAGCCGGACGTCCGCCGCGAACGCCTCCTCCAGCACCCGGGACGCCCGCTCCTCGGACTCCGCCAAGGTGAGCACCTCGGCGGGTAGTGCCGCGACCGCCGGAGGGGCCGGCGCCGTCGCGCATCCCAGCAACAGGAGCAGCGGGACCAGGGCCTCAGGCGCCCGCATCGAGTCGCTCCAGCACGGCCCACACCAGGAGGGGGATGAGCAGCTCGTGCTGTCCGGTGAGGAGGATGCCCCGCCCGCCGGCCCGGGTCGGGCGCTGGACCACGTTCATCCGTGGCCGGTAGTGTCGCTGCATGTCGAGATCGGCCGCGAGGAAATGCGTGGGCCGGCCGTCGCCGAGGTTCCGGGCGATCGTGAGCGCCTTGAGGAACACCTCGGGCATGATGACGGCGCTGCCCCAGTTCATGACGACGCCGCCCTGGTACAGCTCGGGCAGGGATCCCGCCAGGCGTCGGAAGTCCCGATGGCTGGTGTCGCCCAGCGCCGCGCCGTCGGCCGTAGGGTGCTGGTGGGTGATCTCGGCCCCGATCGCCGCGTGGACGGTGACCGGCACGTCGTGCCGCCGGCAGGCCAGGAGGACCGACGCCTCGCCGCCGGGGAGCGCAGGCAGGGCGGCCAGGTGGTTCGCCAGGCCCTCTCCCATGCCCAGCCCGGCGGCCGAGGCCCGGCGCACCGCCTCGTTCATCTCTCGGCCGGTCTCCTCGGCCATGCCGAAGGTGCCGTCCCCCAGCCCCTCCTCCACGTCCTCGCTGGTCCCGCCGAACGCGGCCAGCTCGAAGTCGTGGATCGCGGCGGCGCCGTTCAGGGCCACGTGGGTCACGACCCCCCGGGCGAGCCAGGCGGCGATCAGGGGTCCGAGTCCGGTCTTCACCACGTGGCCGCCGAGGAGCAGCACCACCGCGCGACGGACGCGTGCCGCTTCGGCGACCGCGTCCGCCACGGTCCGCAGGTCGCGTGCGGCCAGCAGATCCGGCAGGCTAGCGAGGAACGCGGCGAAGGAGCGGTCGGACGCGGGCGGCTTCGCCAAGAGCGAGCCGTCCACCTTGTGCTCCCGCCGCGCGATGGGAACCGTCCGCAGTCGGCCGAGCTCCGCCTCGCGGTAGGGCATGGTCAGGGGGCGGGGACGGGAGCGGTCGGTCCGAGAGGGGGAGTCGAGGGGGCGCCCAGGGTCAGCTCCTTGAGCCGGAGCGTCACCGTGCCGAAGACGAATCGCGAGCGGATCTGAACCGGGATGCGGCGCGCGTCGTCGGTCAGCCAGAGGCGGGCGTCCGCCCGCTTGGAGAACATGCCGTTGCGCTCGTCGATGAGCGGGTGCAGCTGCAGGCAGGCGACCTTGGTGCCGTCGGGCAGCTCGAGCTCCTCCCGCTTCAGCACCCGGATGACCACCGGGTTCTTGTCGTCCCGGAAGTACCGCCGGAACTCGTAGGTGCGTCCCACTTCCAGCGGCGTCGTCCGGATGAAATAGAAGAACGCGGTGTCGTCGAGCGGCTGCTTGGGGGTCGGCCGGACGCGGTCTCGCCCGACCTCGCGGTAGAATCCGGAATCCGCGTGGATCTCGAACTGTCGCGTCCGCAGCCCCTCCTTCTCGTGGAAGGCCTGGTGGAAGCGCAGGGAGACTAGGCTCCTGGACTCGGTCCAGGAGGTCAGCTTGTCGTCCACGTTGAAGCCGATGAGGCCGCCCTTGAGCGTGAACTCGAAGCGAAAGGCCTCGACGCCCCGCAGGGTGTCGACCGCCGCGACGGACATGGTGCCCTCGCCCAGCGAGATGATGCCGAGCTTCGCGCTGTAGACGAACCGCTCCCCCACGCGGAAGGGGAGGTCGGGCGGCGGGGTGACCGCGGCGGGCGCGGGCGAAGCCTGCAGCAGAAGCAGGGCCAGCACCGCCGCGCTCACGAGGCCACCACCTTCCGCTCTACCGCGGCCCGGACCTGCACGGGCGCGGGGGGGAGCACCACGCGCTCGAGCACGGCGCCGGCCCGCCAGAGCGCCTTGGCCTGCGACCAGGGCACCACCCGCGTCCCCCGCGACCGCAGGTCGTGGCGCTCGACCGCCGCCAGGCTCTCGACCTGGCGCGCCTCGCGGGCCGTGTGCCCGAGGAGCTGTGCGTTGGCCGCCCACCCGTCCAGGGTGAGCAGCGGGCCGGAGACGTCGCGCAGCGCGTTGCGCAGCGTGATCAGCCGGAAGGCCGCGTAGCCGGTGACCGTATCGCCGACGCCGTCCACCCGAACCCGCCGCCGGAGCAGGAGCGGAGCCCAACGGCGCACCCAGCGACGGCTGCGAGAGGGCTCGCCCACCACCCGCCCCTCCACTACCACCAGGTCCGCACCGCTGTCCATCCGCCGAACCACGTCCGGCAGGAGACTGGCGTCGTGCGCGAAGTCCGCGTGCATCAGGACCGCGGTGTCCCGTTTGGGGCGATCGGTGAGGGCGACGACGTGCCGGAGCAAGGCCTCCACGGTCGCAGCGTAGCCGCGCCGCTCTCCATGCCGGAGGACGGTGAGGGGCAGGACGTTGGTGTAGGGCTCGAGCACCTCGGCGGTCGCGTCGGTCGAGCCGTCATCGGCCACGATCAGCTGGTACTCGCGGGGAAACTCGGTGAAGACCTGTCGGATCTTCCACAGCATCACCCCCACGGTCTCGGCTTCGTTGTGGCATGGAATGCAGACGTAAATCATTCGATCTCAAGGCCGTAGTCCACCGAACGATACACCGAGAGCACCTGCTCTGCCATCCTGCGGTCGGTGTAGCGCTGCACCGCCGTGCCGGCACGCTCCACCATGTCCTGCCGCGCTTGGGCATCGCCCAGCACCCGCTCCACGGCGCCCGCCAGGGCGGCCGGATCTCGCCGCGGCACCACCGCGCCGGCCCCCTCCGCGAGCGTCTCGGGCACGCCGCCGGCGTCGGTGGCTACGACCGGGACGCCCAGCGCCATCGCCTCCAACACTGCGGTGCCAAGGCCCTCGCTGGCCGAGCTCGAGACGAAGAGGTCGGCCGCGGCGGTGAGCCGGACCGCGTCGGGCAGGTGGCCCAGCCAGTGGACCCGATCGGCGACGCCGAGTTCGACCGCGAGGCGCGCGAGCTCGTCCCGGAGGGGCCCCTCCCCGGCCACGACCCAGTGCAGGTCGGGCAGACGGACCCGGAGCGCCCCGGCCGCGCGAACCAGCGTGGCGTGGTCCTTGTCCGGCCCCAGGGCGCCCACGCTCGCCGCCAGCCGAGCGCCGGCCGGGAGGAACGGCAGCGCCGACCGGGGGAGGGGCGGGGTCGCTCGGACCTCGTCCACCGCGATGCCCGAGGGAATCACCACGATGCGCTCCGGCGCGAGGCCGTCGGCGCAGAGGCCGGCCCGCACCGCATGGGAGATCGCGATCAGACGGTCCGCTCGAGGCCAGAGACCGGGGCGCCGCAGGGGGAACGTCACCCGCCGGGTCACGACCAGCCGGGCGCCACGGCGCCGCGCGACCAGGGCTCCCAGCGTGAGGGCGTGCGCATCGTGGGCATGGAGGATGCTGCCGGGCGCGAGCAGCCGGAGCGCGGCCCAGGCCGCGCGCGGATCCAGTCCGATCCGCCAGGCCGCGCCCCGCACCGCGATGCCCTCCCGCTCGAGACGCCGCGCCAGCTCTGAGCCCGCGGTGGTGACGACGACCTGGTCCAGGTCGTCGGCGGCCGCGAGGGCCCGGGCCAGCAGCCAGACCTGCGCCTGCCCCCCGCGCCACTCCCGGCCGGACGCGAGGTGGACCACCCGCAGGGTCATGTCGTGGTGAGGTCGGCCGACGGGCCCTCGCGGGGGATGCGGGCGAGGAGGGCCCGCAGCTCGGCCAGGCTGAAGGGCTTCTGGAGGCAGGGACGCCCGTGCCGCTCGAGGAACGCGGTGGTGTCCCCGCGGATGGTGTCCCCGGTGCTGAAGACCGTGCGGCGGGCCAGCTCCGGGTGCCGCTCGAGCAGCTCCTCGTAGAACTCGGCGCCGCTCACCCGGGGCATCCGGAGGTCGGAGATGATCAGGTCGAGCGGGAGCCCGTCGACGAGGGCGAGGGCGGTCGCCCCGTCGGAGGCCACTTCCACCGTGTGCCCCCACGCCTCGAGAGTCGCACGCATGTAATGGAGGATGTGGGGCTCGTCGTCCACCACCAGGACGCGCAGTCCTGACGGCACCACCCGCGGCGCCTCGCCCGGCGCATCGGTGGTCGGCGCCTCCTGGGGGGCGGGGAGCTCGACCGTGAAGACCGCCCCGGCGCCGTCGGCGGTCCGGAGCACGATCCGGCCGCCGTGCTCCTTCACGATGCCCTGGCAGATCGTGAGGCCGAGCCCGGTGCCCTGGCCCTCCGCCTTGGTGGTGAAGAACGGGTCGAACACGCGAGCGGCGGTCGCGTCGGTCATGCCCGGCCCGTCGTCGATGACGTCCACCGCGACGCCGTCCATCCAGCGCCGGACCCGCACCTCGATCCACCCGGCGCGCCCCGTGGCGGTGATCGCCTGGGCCGCGTTGTTGATCAGGTTGACGAAGACCTGCTGGATCTGGTTGGGATCGACTTCCGGGGCGGGCACGTCCGGCTCCACCTCGAGCGTGATCTCGACCTGGGCGCTGGCCAGCTGGTTGCGGAGGAGCCCCAGCGTGGCCTCGAGGAGCGGTGCGAGCGGCGTCGCCCGTCGCCCGTGCTCCTGCTTGCGGGCGAACCCCAGCAGGCTCTTCACGATGCTGGCCGCGCGCTCGGCCTCCTGCTGGATCACGCGCAGCGGCTCGCCCAGATGGCTCGGGACGTTGCGAGCCTCGAGGAGGAAGTCGGCGAAGCCGACGACCGAGGCCAGAGGGTTGTTGAGGTCGTGGGCCACGCCGGCGATCAGCTGCCCGATGGCCGACATCTTCTCGGACTGGATCAGCTGCTCCTGGAGGCGCCGCCGCTCGGTCTGGTCGTCGAACAGGAGCACGGTCTCCCGCCGCACAGGATCACCCACGGGGTATGCGGTCACGCCCAGGATCCGGGTGTCTGCCCGGAGCGGCACCTCGCGTCCGGAGCCGGCCGCGTCGAGCGCGGCCTGGATCTCCCGGGCCCACGCGGCGGGGACCAGCTTCTGCCAGGGCTCGCCGGCCACCATCTCGAGCGGCACCTGGGTCAAGCCGGCGAAGGCCCGATTGGCCCGGCGCACGCGGCCCCGTGCGTCCACCAGGCAGAGGGCCAAGGTCACCGCGTTGACCATCTCCTCCCACGGTTGCCGCCCATCGTCGCGAATCCCGGCTAACCGGGCCCCCTCGAGCGCCACTGCGGCCACCGAGGCGAGGGCCTCCAGCAGGGCCAGATCGTCGGGCCCGAAGCGCCCGGCCGGCCCGCCGACGCACGCCGAGCCGACCGAGCGGACGCGAGACACCAAGGGGACGCCGATCCAGCACTCGGGGGTGTCGACTGCCAGCCGCAGCCCTTCGGCCTGAAGCTTGCTAGCTAGATTGTCGATAACGAGAAGGGGGCCTCGGGCGAGCGCGAGCTCGAGCAGGGGCTCCGGGTCGGGGCCGTCGGTGTGAAAGATCGTGAGCCCGCCGGTGTCCCCTTCGAGGAGGCCGAGGGAGACGGTGCCCCGCGGGAAGACGGCGTGGAGGGTGTCCGTCAGGCTCTGGGCGACCGTAGCCGGTCGCAGGGTGCCGGCGACTTGCCGGCCGAACGCGGCGATGTGCCGCGCCGCATCACGCGAAGGAGAGTCGGTCATGATCCTCGCGAACACGCGTGGGCGCTTGGACGAGCAGGACGTGCGGCTCGTGCTGCTGGTGCTGAGTCACGGCTCGGCCCGGCACCGGCAGGCGCTCGAGCAGCGACTGGCCGTCGAAGGCCCCGACGCGCTGCTGGACCATCCCGACCTGCTGGAGCGGCTGCTGGCGGTTCGGTCGCTGCTGGTGCCCTCCGAGGCGCTCTTCTTCTACGTGCTCGTCCGCCATGCCCTCCGGGCCGAGGGACTCGATCGGCGGGAGCTCGCCGACTACCTGGCCGCGGTCCTCCTGGAGTTCGGTCGCCGGGATCGGGCGTGGCGGGTGGATTGGAACGACGACCAGCGACACCGCTATCTGGTGGACATCCTGGCCGATCTGGACGCCACCGCGGGGGACCGCCGGTTCAAGGTGATGGTGCATCTCGGCAACTACGCGCTCTGGCTGGCTGGCCTCTTCCCCGAGTATATCGCCGCCCGTCGCGCCCGCAACGGCGGGCCCGACGTCAGCTACTACGAGCGGCTCGGCCGCCGCGGCTTCGGGATGGCGGGCGACCATGTCCTGGCCGATCGCGTCGGCCTCGGCGATGTCTTCCGCCTCGTGGCCGAGCGCTTCTCCGAGACCCGGGAGGCGCTCAACGCCGTCCGCGCCCGAGTGGTGCTCGCCCCCTCCCCGCACTAGGCCCGCTGCGCCACGCTCGGCGCGCCTCGGGCCGCCGCGACCAGTGCGCGAAAGAGCCCCAGGTCGGGGCACGGCGCCTCGGCCCAGTGTGATTCCGGATGCCATTGGACTCCGACGAGCCAGCGATGCTCCGCCGGCGACTCGACGGCTTCGATGAGGCCGTCGTCCGCCGTCGCAGAGACGACGAGCCCGGGCGCCAGGTCGCGGATGCCCTGGTGGTGGAACGAATTGACCGCCAGCCGGTCGGTCGCGAGCGCCTCGGCCACCCGGGTGCCCGGCCGGATCGCCACCCCATGGGTGCGCGTGTCCCAGGGGACCTTCTCGTCGTGCCTCACCGGCCCCGGGCGCTCGGTCGCCAGGTCCTGCCACAGCGTGCCGCCCAGGGCCACGTTCAGCAGCTGCTGGCCGCGGCACACCGCCAGGAGGGGGAGCCCCAGGCGATCGGCCGCGCCCACCAGGGCCAGCTCGAATCGATCGCGGAGCGGATCGACCGACCGCAGGGTGGGCGAGGGTGGCGCGCCGTAGTGCGCCGGGTCCACGTCTCCGCCTCCGGTGAGGAGGAGCCCGTCCAGGCCGGCGACCAACTCGTCCGCCGCGTCGGCGGCGTGGGGGGACAGCACGTAGGGGAGGCCGCCGCCGGCGAGCACCGCATGCACGTAGTCGCTCCGCACCCAGGAGCGCTCGCCGCCCTCGGCCGGCTGCACCTGGCCGGTCACCCCGATGCGCGGGCGGGTCGGTGTCATGAGCGCAGCGAGTCGGGGAACGTGGGGCAGTTGGGGTCCTCGAAGCGCGCCGGGTCGGTGCTGAGTCCGAGGAGCGGCACGGTCAGCGTGCCGGCGACGACGTTCCCGATCTCGGGAGCCCCCTGGATGGGGGCCCCTTCGAAGAGGACCACTCCCAGAACGGCGTCGGAACGGTCCAGCACCAGCACGCCGTACCCAGGCGTCACCCGCTCCGGCAGGGCGCCCTCGACGCCGATCACCCATACCGAATCTCCGGCGGTCCCGGCGGTCCGCCCGGCCACGGCGCGATAGGCGGGACCCGCCGCCACTCGCACGACCAGCCGCTCGGGGATGAGGCGCGGGGCCATCCCGAGGGTCTGTCCGGGGACCCCGAACTCCTCCAGGAGCATCGCGGGACCGGCGAGCGCGACGATCCCGCAGGGCGGGCGGCGCGGCGAGTCACCGCAGCCGACCGCCAGCAGGGCGGCGGCGGTGGCGAGAGCGAGACGGGGCATGGGGACTCCCTCGGTGCGGGGGTGACGACCCGGATTTGGTCCGGCGCAGGGGCCGGTGTTCTCCCACAACTATAGCGGGTTCCCGCCGTATATAAGGATAGGCCCGTCGCTTGACGCCCCCGAGACCGGCCCCTTAACATTGGGCGTCCCTTCCGCCGTCGAGAGGCCTCCCCGTGCCCACCTACGAATACCACTGCGCGAAGTGCGGCAACGACTTCGAGCGCATCGAGCCCATCGCCAAGCACGACGAGGCGCGGGTGCGCTGTCCCAAGTGCCGTGCGAGCGACGTGGAGCGGGTCTTCACCCCCTTCTACGCCAAGACCGTCCGGAAGTCCTAGCGGATGCTGGAGGGTCTGCGGGCGCGCCTCGAGCAGCTGCTGGCTGACGCCACCGCGTCCGACCCCAGGGCCGGGCTGGCGGCGCTGCAGGAGGCGCTGGTCGAGGCCCGCGCGGGCGTGAGCCAGCTGCGAGACGGGGCCGCCGCGACCGCCAAGGAGCTGGAGGTGGAGCGGCGCAGCCTGGCCGATGCCGAGCGGCGAGGCGGCCTCGCCCAGGGGATCGGCGACGCGGAGACCGTCGCGGTGGCCGAGCGGTACGCCGCCAAGCACCGCGAGCGGGTCGGGGTCCTCGAGCGGAAGCTCGCGGTGCAGCACGAGGAGCTCCAGCTGGCGGAACGGGAGCTGGAGGAGATGATGGCCGAGGTCCGGTCCCGGCGCCCGGCCGCCGGCTCCACCTCGGCGGAAGCGGCCTGGCG
>JBFIUJ010000094.1:0-9017 GCA_041607595.1 Gemmatimonadales bacterium
AGCCGAGAGCGGTTAACCATGACGAGTTCTTCGACGAGTCCCCCGGCGCGCGAAGTCGCGAGATACTGGGACGCACATCCGCAAGGGTCACAGTTCCTGCACGATGCCGGGGTTCGGCCGGGCAGCCAGGAGTTCTTCGACCTGGTCCGGCCGCATTCGGACATCGAGCGGTTCGACTACGTCCGCGCCCGCATCGAGCGCGAGGCGGCCCTGCTGCGCGGCAAGCGGCTGCTCGAGATCGGCTGCGGGCTGGGCTTCGACGCGGTGGCCTTCATGAAGCAGGGGGTCAGGGTCGTGGCCACCGACCTGACCCGGCAGAACATCGAGCTCGCCGGGCGGCACTTCGCGCTGGAGGGTGTGACGCCCGAGGGCCTCCAGGTGGAGGATGCCTACCGGCTCTCCTTCCCCGATGACACCTTCGACGGGGTCTATTCCTGCGGGGTGCTCGGCCACATGGAGGATCCGGGGCTGGCGATCCGCGAAGTCTTCCGGGTCCTGAAGCCGGGGGGCCGGGCGATCATGACCCATCTCTACCGGCGCCGGAGCCTGTTCTACCTCCTCTCGCTCTTCGGCGGCCGGCCGGTCATCTCGGCGGAGGGCGACGCACCGCCGGTCACCCGTTTCTTCAGCGACGCGGATCTCCGCGCGATCTTTCCCGGATTCGGTAGCGTGACGTTCGAGCGGGAGCACTATCGGCTGATCCCGAGCGTGCGGCCCGGACTCCCGGGGAAGGTGTATTCATGGTGCGTGCGGCCGATCTACAACCTGATGCCCCTGCCGATGGCCAAGTGGGTCGCCAACAAGGTGTCCGTCATCGCGGTCAAGCCGGGCTAGTGGCTTCGCCGCGCCGGCCGGATCGGAGGCGTCCGTGAGCCGGGACGACGGCCGGGACGCGGCACCGGAGCCGGTCGCCAACGCTCCTGCCGCGGAGCACACCGGGGGGGCGCGGCTCGTGGCCGCCGTGAAGGCCCGCCGCCGGCCGCTGCTGATCGCGCTCAAGATCCTGATCTCGACCGCGCTGCTGGCCTGGATCCTGAGCCGGGCCGCGCTGGGCGACATCGCGGTCGCAATGGCGGGCACCTTCCTCCCGCTCCTGATCGCGGCGTATTCGCTGGACATCATCGGCCTCCTGATCGGCGTCGCGCGCTGGCGCGTCCTGCTGCGCACCCAGGCGACGCCCCCGCCCACCTGGCGGTTCCTGGCGCAGTCCTACATGATCGCCGCCTTCTTCAACAACCTCCTGCCCTCCACGGTCGGCGGCGATGCGAGCCGCGCCTACGACAGCTACCGAGCGAGCGGCGGCAGCACCCAGGCCGCGTCCTCCGTGGTGGTGGACCGCCTGCTCGGGCTCTTGGCGCTGGTGCTGTTTGCGCTGGTGGGCCTGCCGTTCGCGAGCCAGGTGGCGGAGGCAATGCCGGACCTGGGCCGCTGGCTCGAGCTGGGGACGCTGGCGATGCTGGGGGCGGTGGGGCTGATCTTCTTCGGCAGCCGGCTGGTGCGCCTCCGGGCCTACCTGCCGGCCCGGGTCGAGCCGGCCATCCAGCAGGTGTGGCGGGCGTTCGCCAGCTACCGGGGGGGAGGGCAGTGGCGCACCCTGGTGAAGGCCTTCGGCCTGTCGCTCCTGCTGCAGGCCAACGTGGTCCTGTACTTCGTGCTGATCGCGAAGGCCCTGCACCTGGACGTGCCGGCGCAGAGCTTCTTCCTGATCGTGCCGCTCGCGACCTTCGTCACCATGCTGCCGGTGTCGATCAACGGCATCGGGCTCCGCGAGAACGCTCTCGCGGTGATGCTCGCGTGGTACGGCGTGGGGGCCGCCCAGGCCGTCGCGTTGGCCTGGCTGGTCTACCTGGGCGGCCTCCTGACCGGAGTCGCCGGCGGAATCGTGTACATGCTCCGGCGGTAGGGCAGGCGGGGGAACCGGCCCGCTACACCGCCGGCCGCAGCCGCAGCAGGAAGCCCTTGCCGTTGTCGGCGAACTCGCAGAGCTCCTCGGCGGTCACGTGCGGGTTCTGCTCCAGGAACTCGCCGAACGCCTTCGGCTGGCCCAGGTCGTCGCCCGTGCCGAACGAGTACCAGTCGTCGAACAACAGGATCGAGCCGTCCCGCAGGAGGTCCCGCAGCCAGTCCAACACCTCCTGGGTGGACGAGTACAGGTCGCAGTCGATGAAGGCGACGTTGACGCTCCGGAAGGGGTGGCTGCGCTTGGTCTCCGCCGTGAGGGTGTCGGAGAAGAAGCCCTCGATCAGCGTGGTGCGGTCCCAATCCACGCCGCGCTTGGTCAGGTTTCGGGTGACCTCCTCCTTCGAGCAGGCGTACTGCCCCTTGAAGAACCCGTCGTGGGCCTGATCGATCCCCTCGACGTCCGGCAGTCCCTGGAACGAGTCGAAGCCGTAGAAGCGCGTGCCCGTCAGGCCCAGGTCGCGACACACCTTCTGGGCGTGCCAGAAGGTGTATCCCCGGAAGAGCCCGAACTCGTAGTAGTCCCCCTCGTTCCCCGCGAACTCCCGCTGGCTCTTGGCGAAGGCGCTCCGGATCGCGTCCGGAGCGCCCGGGCTCAGCGTCATGAACGACCGATCGAGCAGGTAGTAGACCTTCGAGGCGAACACGAAGAGCTTCGGGTTCTTCTGCAACACTCGCGCGGCACGACGCCGGATCTGCGCCAACATCAGGAGACCTCCTCCAGGGAACGACGGCGGGACCCCGCCGTCCGGGATACGCGGTATCGAATCAGTCGCCACAGGCCTGGAGCCAGGCCTCGAGCATGACCAGCGCCCACAGCCGGTGCGCGTGGTTGTGTCGGCGCCGGCGGTGCTCGTCCACCAGCCGCGCCACGGCGTCGGGCCGGACCAGGCCGCGCCGGGCCACCACGTCCGGGGCCAGCATGGCCTCGGTCCAGCCGGCCAGCGGGCCGTCCGTCCGCAGCCAGTTCTTCAGCGGAATCGAGTGCCCGAGCTTGTCCTTGCGCTGGTTGATGACGTCCGGGAGCACCCCGTCCATCGCCTGCCGGAACAGGCGCTTGGTGCGCTCGATGCCTTCCAGCTTGAGTCGGGCGGGAATCCGGGCGCCGAACTCGACCAGGTCCCGGTCGTAGAACGGCATCCGGGCCTCGATCCCGAAATGGCGCAGGAGCCCGAGCCGGTGGAAGTAGTAGCTCGAGGCCGTGGTGTAGTCGTTGTAGAGATGGGGCGAGACGTCGTCGCTCGGACCGTCGTAGCCCTGGTAGGCGTCGAGGACGGACTGGAACGGGTCGTGTCCCGAGACCAACGCGGCGGCCTCCGGCGTGAGCAGGGCGCGCAGCTCGTCGGGCGGATAGTAGGTCCTCCAGCGGAAGGGGCCGAGCCCCTGCGGGAGGCCGTCGCGGGGCAAGATGCGCTTCAGCTTGACCCGGAGGTCCCGCTTCTGGTCGCTGTCGGAGAGCAGGTTCGCGGCCCCGCTCAGCAACCGGTGCAGCCCGCGCGGGATCGGGAGCCGGTCGTAGGGGCGGAGCAGGCGCTGCGCGGCGTAGACCGGGTGACTCGCCCAGAGCTCGTCCCCCCCGTCGCCGGTCAGGACGGAGCCGACTCGGCCCGCCCCCGCGCGCCCGAGGAGCCACGTGCCGATGTTGATCCCGACGTCGCAGAACGGCACATCCATCTGCGGGGCGATCTCGCGCGCCAGGAGGCTCTCGGGCTCGCCGTACTCGACCTCGTGGTGCTCCGTCCCCATGATCTCCGCGAGGGAGCGGGCGTAGACCGATTCGTCGAAGGAGGCTCCCCGGCAGCGGAACGCCAGCGTGACGATCGGTCCGTCGCGGTGCCGTCGGGCGAAGGTGAGCACCGAGCTCGAGTCCATGCCCCCGGACAGGAGGACCCCGAACGGCGGGTCCCCCAGGCGGCGCACCACGGCCTGCTCCAGCAACCGGCGGAACTCGTCGGCGATCTCCCGCTCGTCGGTGACGGGTGGGGCCGCGAAGGACAGGCGGTACCAGCGGTCCCGGCGCACCACCCCGCGCTCCGGGTCGAGCTCCACCCAGCTCCCGGGCGGCACCTTGAGGACACCGCGGTCGAGCGTGGTGTCCCCGGGGACGTAGCAGTAGGTGAGGAATTCGGCGAGCCCCCGGCCATCGATGCCGCCGGCGAGGGCGCCGGTGGCCCGGAGGTCGCGCACCCGGGAGCCGAAGAGCGCGCCCTCGCCCGGCTCGGCATAGAAGAGCGGCTCGATGCCGAAGCGGTCCCGGATCAGCAGGACCCGGCCGGACCGACCGTCGAGCCAGGCGATGGCGAAGGCGCCCTCCACCTCGCCGAGCGCCGCGACGCCGGCCTCGAGCAGGCGCCGGAGCAGCCACCCGGCGCCCAGGCTTCCGCTCGCGCCACCGGCGGTGGGCAGGGGCCGGCCGGAGAGCGCGAGCCACGAGCCCGTCGCGGGGTCCTCCGCCCACCGCTCCTGGTCGTCGAGCGGCCCGATGCCCCAGGGGCGGACCGAGACCGCGGCGCGCTCCGCCCGCAGGACCCGGTGGCCGGCGCTCCGGTCTGGGTCACCCGCGGGGCCGGCCGCGTACGGCAGCAGCCGACCCGTCGCTCCGAGGAGCATCAGGCCCTGCCGTTGGTGTGCGCCGGCTCCGCCGCGCGGCGCTCCGCCAGGGCGCGGTACATCTCGCTCAGGCGGCGGACGCTCTCCTCGACGCTGCAGCTCTTCGCCAACGCCGCGGCCGCGCGTCCCATGGCCTCCCGCGCCGGCCGGTCGTTCGCCAGCCGCACCATCGCGGCGGCCAGGGCCGCCTCGTCGCCGGGCGGCACCAGCAGGCCCTCCCGGCCGTCGGTGACCAGCTCGGCCTGCTCTCCCAAGTTCGTGGCGATCGCCGGGCGGCCGTGGGCCAGCCCCTCGAGCAGGTGCACCGAGCTGAAGCGCTCGTGCAGGAACGGGACGACCAGCACGTCGGCCGCCGCCAGATAGAGATCCGGCTGGTCCAGGGACTCGATCAGCTCGACGCGGTCGCCGATCCCCAGCTCCGCGACCAGCTCCTCCAGCTTGCGCGACATGTGCTCCGGGTCCCGGATCCACGCGATGTCCTGGTACTCCTTGGGGACGTAGTGGTAGTAGGTCGGCTTGTGGACGATCACCAGCCGAGCCTCCGGCCGTTCGGCGGCCACCCGGGCGAACGAGCGCAGTAGGTACTCGTTCCCCCGGTCGGGCCCGAGCTTGGTCACGGCGGCGAAGACCACCGGAGACTCCTGCCACCCGAGGGCCCGCCGGGCCGCGGCCCGGTCCAGCCGGGCGGCGGTCTCGAAGCGGGAGGCCGGGATCGCGTGCGGGAGGATCGAGATCCGGTCGGCGGGGACCCGGCGCTTGTCCCGCATGTAGTCGCGGCACATCGGCGAGGCCGCCAGCGCGTGGCCGGTGGACGATGCGAGCGCCCGGTCGAGCACCTTCAGATAGAGGGGATAGGGGAAGTAGATCTGGGTGTCGAAGTCGTGGATCACGGTCGGGACGCCCCGGAGCGACCCGACGATACGGCCGAAGGTGGACGAGGCGTAGCAGAAGAGGTGCATCACGTCGATCCGCTCCCGCCGGCACAGCCGGTTCAGGGTCAGGAGCGTGGTCGGGTCGTACTTGCCCTTGGCCAGGTCGGTCACGGGGAGCGGCGCGTCTTCGAAGACCTCCCGGACCTGCTCGCTCGACCGCAGGAAGAAGGGATGGATCTTGACGTCCTGCGCGTCGAACGCCGGCGCCAGGTTCATGAACAGACGGCCGCCTCCGTGGAGGTTGCCGTCGTAGCAGACATGATCGATCAGCCAGAGAACGTTGAGCTGGGCCACGAATCTCTCCCAAGGGAAGTGGAGCGGCTGGCCGCAGTGCGAGTCTGCGTCAGGCTCCACGGCATATGCGGAAAAGCCGGCCTCGGCCGCCCCCCGACCCGGCGCCCTCGCGCCGGCTGCGGGCGAAGGTCGTACCGAGGGCCGGCTCGACGGTGACCGGACAGGCGGCGCCGTGCAGTGCAAGCCTCATACCAGGGGTGGCTGGCCTCGAGGGCAGGAAGCTAACCCTGCATCCGTGCCCTTCGGCAGCCCATCCCGGCCCCAATGGGCCGCCCGCGGGCCCCTGTGATCGCGGTCACTCCGTTCCGGCCCTCACTCGGGTAGCTTCGTGGGCACTCGACATCCCGCCATGCCGCGGCGGGCCGGCTCCCGGGAAGCCCGGCACGGCACCTGCGCCCCTCGGCGCGCACGGGTCCATCCGCTTTCCCCCTGACCATCACCCGTTCCGCCCAGGCCGGCCGGAGCGTGGGAGGCGCAGTCGGGTGCCCGACTCTCGTTACACTCGCCTGGAGGCAGTGGATGCGGTTCCCCTGGAAGCCCTGGATGCGTGCCCCGTTGCTCGTCGGGATGGCCGCCGCGTGCGCGACCGCGGGCGAGCCGACCGACCCAGGCGGGCCCGGCGGGGGTGGTGGCGTCCCGCTGTACGACATCTTCACCGTCGCCGTCGAGAACACGACGACCTACAGCAACCCCTTCGACTTCACGGTGATCGAGCTTCGGGCCACCTTCACGGCGCCGAGCGGTCGGCGGGTCGAGTTCTTCGGCTTCTACGACGGCGGCAGCACGTGGCGCCTGCGCTTCATGCCGGACGAGACGGGGACCTGGAGCTATGCCTACCGCTGGACCGACGGCACGGCCGGGGGCGAGGGCAGCTTCCAGGTGACCGACACCGGGCTCCCCGGACCGCTCCGGGTGGCGTCCGACAACCCGTGGTACTTCATGAACGCCCGGGGCGAGCCGTTCCACGCCCGGCCCTACGGGATGCATCACTACATGATCCGGACGTCGAGCCATCGCCTGGCGTCCGAGCTGACCGGCTTCACCCAGGCGCTCCGGCGCGAGGTGGTGGACCGCGGATACAACGTCGTGCTGTGGCCCGACATGGGGGATCGCCTGAGGCGGGGCGCCTCCGCCGCGGACGAGCAGGGCGGCGGCGGGCCGCTCACCGATTCCTGGTGGGCGGACGACACGAACACGCGGACGTTCTCGCTATCGGCCTTCCGGGCCAACGAGGAGGCGCTGCTGTTCGCCCGCCAGCACGGTGTCTACGTCCTCACGTTCGCCGGGATGATCGACCAGGGCTCGCACTACGCCTTCACCGACTTCCGCGTGTTCCTCCGCTACTTCGTGGCGCGGATGGCGCCCTTCTACAACTACTTCGGCTGGAGCCCCACCTGGGAGTGGATGGACATCTGGACCCCGGCCGACGTCCAGCAGATCCAGCAGTACGTGCACGACATCGATCCCTGGAAGCGGCTCCTGACGGCGCACGACAACTCCCACAGCACGTTCACCGGCTGGCTCGGGTTTTCCATGCGGCAGGCGCCCTCGCGCACCGTGTTCCAGGGCAACTCGCGCCGCGCCGGGCAGCAGCAGATCGCCGATCCCAACGGCTCGGGGGGCATCGGCAACCCGTTCATCGATCGGCCCATCATCGGGTCGGAGGACATCTGGGAGTCGCCGATCGCGGATCAGTTCACCTATCCCTGGTCCATGCCCCGGACCGGGGACGAGGCCGTGCGGGCGGCCTGGGGCATCCACATGGCCGGCGTCATTCCCCTGTACGACGAGTGGAGCAAGTGGTCGCCGGGGTCGGGCGGGGACGGCGAGGGCGAGCCGCATGTCCGCCGGATGTTCGACTTCCTCCACGGCCGGACGCGGTATCGGCAGTACGTGCAGCTCAACTCGTTGGTCTCGGCGGCCGAGCGCCAAGTGGCCTCGGGCGTGTCGGGCGAGGAGTACCTGGTCTACGACGAGGATGGGGGCGAGATCGCGCTCGACCTCCGCGGGGCCCCCGGCTCCCGGACGTTCTCGGTCCTGTGGCTCGATCCCAAGACCGGGGCGGAGCGGGGCGGCGGCACGGTGTCGGGAGGCGCTGTGCGCACACTGACCTCGCCCTTCGGCGGGGGCGATGTCGTGCTGCTGCTCCGGCGCACCTAGGCCCAAGGGCGCGCGGAGCGGGCCGCCGCCGCGGCGCCCGGCCGGGGGTGGCGCCCTCGGGCGACCAGACTGTGGCATGGGTGAGGCAGGGTTCCTCCACCCTGTTGCGTGGATGCCCCGCCGCCCAGGGTGGCCGGGCGGGCGGGGGACGGCGACCCGGGGCTCCAGTCTCGCCGGTTCTCGGGTCGATCCGCACGGTGCGCACGTGTCACCCGGCACAAAGGTTGCTCCTCACCAACCGCAACACGTGCCATCGTACCTCGGCACGTCGCTGAAGTCTCTATCTGTCAACGCACCCCTGAGGAGTCACCCTGGTTATGTGGAGCACGCGAGCAATGCGGACTCGAATCGGACTGTTGGCGGCCGCCGTGTTGGCAATCGGGGCCTGCGGGGGTCCCGGTGAACCGACGATCACGGTCACCTCGGTGGACGTCTCGCCCTCGACCGGCAGCGTCAAGGTGGGCCTGACCATCACGCTGACCGCCACGCCCAAGGATCAGAACGGCGGCGCGGTTGCCGGACGGACGATCACTTGGTCCAGTAGCAACCCCGTGGTCGCCAGCGTCTCCAACACCGGCGTCGTCAGCGGCGTCACGGTGGGCGGGCCGATCACGATCACCGCGACGGCCGACGGCCAGAGCGGCAGCGCCCAGATCAGCGTCACCCCCGGCGATCCTTCCCAAGTCACGATCACGACCCAGCCTTCGGCCACCGCGCAGAGCGGCGCGGCCCTCGCGCAGCAGCCGGCGGTTCAGCTGCGGGACGCGGCGGGGAACGCGGTGAACGCGGGCGGCATCAACGTCACCGCCTCCGTGGCCTCGGGCTCGGCGACGCTGCTCAATGCGAGCGCCCTCACCAATCTCAACGGCGTGGCCACGTTCACCGGGCTCACCCTGACCGGCGCCGCCGGCAACGTGAGCCTCTCGTTCGCGGCGACCGGACTGACCCCGGCGGTCTCGAACGCGATCGCGCTCACCGCGGGCAGCGCCACCAAGCTCTCCATCACCACGCAGCCGTCCACGACCGGACAGGTCGCGACCCCGCTGGCGCAGCAGCCGGCGG
>JBFIUJ010000095.1:0-8956 GCA_041607595.1 Gemmatimonadales bacterium
GGTGGGGAGCACGCGGTTCGGCAACCTCGAGCCCGAGCATCGTCGGGTGGAGATCGGGTGGACCTGGATCGCTCGGCCGTGGCAGCGGACCGCCATCAACACGGAGGCGAAGCTCCTGATGCTCGGCCACGCCTTCGACCGGCTGGGCTGCCAGCGGGTGGAGCTCAAGACCGATGCGCGGAACACCCGGTCGCGGGAGGCGATCCGCCGGCTCGGCGCCGTCGAGGAGGGTGTCTTCCGCCGCCACCTGATCACCGCGGAGGGGCGCGCCCGCGACACGGCCTGGTACAGCATCCTGGCGGAGGAGTGGCCGGCCGTCCGCGGGGCGCTGACCGAGCGGCTCGCCCGGGGCGGCGGCTGAGTCCCTTTCGTTTAGGCCGAGCCCGCGGTTAGCTTCTCCGCCGACCGCCGCGATCGAGCCGGTTTCCCGACCAGGCTCCACCTCCCACAGCTCCGGACCCTCCGCATGTCGCTCGAGACTACCGTCCGCCCGACCGCGCCCGCCGCGCACGAGACGCCCTTCCTTGCGCTCCTCCTGGCGGAAGGGACGCCGCCGGATTCGCTCGCGGCACTCGACGCCGCGGCCGCGGGCGCGATCGGGCGCTGCCTGGCCGCGGGCGATTTCGCCGGCAAGCACAAGGAGCAGGCGCTCCTCTACCCCCCCGGCCCGGCGCGCCGAATCCTGCTCGTGGGCCTGGGGAAGGCGGCCGACGTCACGGCAAGCATCATCCGGCGCGGCGCGGCCGTGGCCGCGAAGCGCGCCCGGCTCTGCGGCGCCGGCACCGCGGCGCTGCACCTGCCGCCCGAGGCGCTGGGGGAGGTGGCCCCGGACACCGCGGCGAAGGCGGTGGCCGAGGGGCTCTGCTTCGGCGCGTGGCACTACGGCGAGATGAAGCGTCCGCCGGAGGACCCCAAGCCCGAGCTGACCTCGGTGGAGATCCTGGCCCCGGAGGGCACCAAGGCGTGGGCGGCGGGGCACGCGCTGGGCGCGGCGATCGGCGCGGCCCAGGCCTTCACCCGCGGCCTGCAGGTGCTGCCCGGCAACGTGTGCACCCCGACGTACCTGGCCCAGGCGGCGACCGAGCTCGGCGCCCGGCACGGCATCGCGGTCACCGTGCTGGACAAGGCGGGGATCGAGACGGAAGGGATGGGTGGGCTGCTCGCGGTGGCGCAGGGGAGCGCGGAGGAGCCGCGCTTCATCGTGCTGGAGCACGCCGGGGCCAAGGGGCCGCCGGTGGTGCTGGTGGGGAAGGGCGTCACCTTCGACACCGGCGGGATCTCGATCAAGCCGGCCCAGAACATGGAGGACATGAAATTCGACATGTCCGGGGCGGCCGCCGTGCTCGGCGCGTTCGAGTTCCTGGGGCGGGTCAAGCCGAAGGTCCGGGTCATCGGCCTGGTGCCGACGGCGGAGAACATGCCCTCGGGGACCGCGCTCAAGCCGGGCGACGTGGTGCGCAGCCATTTCGGCAAGACCATCGAGGTGGTGAACACCGACGCCGAGGGACGGCTCATTCTCTGCGACGCCCTGTCCTACGCCCGGCGCTACGAGCCGGCGTGCGTGCTGGACGCCGCGACGCTCACCGGCGCGGTGGTGATCGCCCTTGGCCACGCGGCCTCGGCGGTCATGGGGACCGACGACGCCTTGATGGAGGAGGTGCGCCGGGCCGGAGAGCGCGCCGGAGAGCGGGTGTGGCCGCTGCCGCTGTGGGACGACTACCGCGAGCTGATCAAGTCCGAGATCGGCGACGTGAAGAACTCCGGCGGCCGGCCGGCGGGGTGCATCACCGCGGGGTGGTTCCTCCGCGAGTTCGTCGAGGGCTATCCCTGGGCGCACCTGGACATCGCCGGGACGGCCTACACCGACCGAGAGGACCCGGCTGCGGTGAAGGGCCCGACCGGCGTGGGCACCCGTCTCTTCGCGGAGTTCATCCTCGGCCGCCGGCCCTGAGCCGCGCCATGCGGAGCGCCGCGCTTCTCACCCTCCTCCTCGCGGGCGCCGGGCCGCTGTCGGCCCAGGTGCCCGACACCCTCCCCCCGGACTCCCTCCGCGCGGATGCGGTGGACGAGACGGCCCGCTTCCTCGCGGCGCAGGAGCAGGCCGTCGTCCGGGTCCCCGTGATGCCCCGGCTGGCGCTCGATGGTCCGCTGCCTCCCATGAGCCGGACGGTGCTCGGGCGCGATTCGCTCGAGTGGGCCACCGCCGAGACGCTGGGTGATCTGCTCCAGCGGGTGCCGGGCGTGTTCCTCTGGCGCGGGGGCTGGATCGGGCGCCCCGAGTCCCCGAACTACCAGGGACGGGGGGCTGCCGCGGTCGAGTACGTGCTCGATGGTGTGCCCTACCTGGCCGTCGGACCGGACAGCCTGAGCGTCGATCCCTCTCTCTTCGCCCTGAGCCTGCTGGACCGTGTCGAGATCGAGCGGTGGCCCGGGCTCCTGCGGGTCTACCTGTTCACCTCCCGCCACGACCGGCTGGCACCGCGCTCCCGGATCGCCATCGCGAGCGGCGACCGGGACATCGCCCGCTACCAGGGTAGCTTCGAGCGGCGGACCCAAACGGGACCGGCCCTTGCGATCGGGGCCGACGTGCTGGACGCGCCGACCGGCAGCGGCGCCAGCAGCGACTTCGACCGGACCCAGTACTGGGTCCAGGGCGGGTTCGTCCCGCACGAGGGGGTGGGCCTCCAATACCAGCTGATGCGGCTGGAGCCGGACCGCGCCGCCTTCCTGGGCGGGTCCACCGGAACGGACACGCTTGGCGCGGGGCTCACCGGCCAGCGCAGCGACGTGCAGATCCGCGGGTTCTGGCGGCCGTGGCGCTCCGGCTTCGGCCCCCGGCTCGACCTGGTATGGGCACGCACGTCCTGGACCGGCGGCGGAGTCGAGCAGGAGGTGAGCCAGCTCGGCGCGCAGGCCTCCTGGCGCACGCCGACCTTCTCGCTCGCCGCGTCCGCCTTCCGGCGCTCCGACTGGGTGACGGTGGACCTACGCGCCCGGGCCGGTTGGGCTCCGGCCTCCGGTGTGTCGGCCAGCCTCGAGGTGGTACATCACGATCATCCCGGCGACCGGGCCACCGACTGGCTCGGCGGGCGGCTGGGGCTCCGGCTGCCGCTCGGGCTGGACGTCGCGGGGTCGGCCCGAGTGGGCACGATCATCGCGACACCCGCGATCTTCTCGGATACGGCGCAGACCCTGCGCGATTTCCAGGTCATGGCGGGCTGGCACCGGCGATGGCTCGACGCCGAGGTGGGCTGGAGCAGGACCTCGGCCTTCCAGCCGCGCGGGTTCCAGCCCTACCTCCGGGTGCCGACCCTGGGGCCCTCGCCCGCGACCGAGTGGCTCACGGCCTCGGTCCGGCTTTCGCCGTTGTCCTGGATCACGCTGGAGGGCTGGTACAGCGATCCGCGGACTACGCTCCCCGACGGGCTTCCGCCCACCCACTCCCTCGCTTCGGCGACCCTGCGGTCGAAGTTCCTCCGCACCTTCCCGAGCGGGATCTTCGATCTCAAGCTCCAGGTGTCGATGGAGACGTGGGGCACGGGCGTGATCGGTCGCGACGCGACCGGCGCCCCCATCACCCTCCGCGGCGCGACGTTCTTCCGGAATTACCTTCAGATGCAATTCGGCAGCCTGAGCATCTACTTCGATCGGGTCAACCTGCGGGGGACTCGACTGACCCACGTGCCCGGGTTCACGATCCCCGCGTTCGGCAGCACCTTCGGGGTGCGCTGGGAATTCCTGAACTAGCGCGCGGGCCGGCGAGTGGGGCTTGGGCGTAGCGGGGCCGGGCATGGAGGACCACTTCTCGAGCCGCGCCGAGGGCTACGCGGCCTTCCGGCCGCACTATCCCGACGCGCTCTTCCGTTTCTTGGCGGGCTGCTGTACCGAGCCGGCGGTCGCCTGGGACTGTGCCACCGGCAGCGGGCAGGCCGCGCTCGGCCTCGCGGCGCACTTCCAGCGGGTCGTGGCCACGGACGCGAGCGCCGCGCAGGTGGTCCGGGCGCCGGCGCACCCCCGCGTGACCTATGCGGTGGCCGCGGCGGAGGCGACGCCCCTGGCGGCGGCGTCGGTGGACTTGGTGACGGTGGCGCAGGCCCTCCATTGGCTGGACCGTCCCGCGTTCTTCCGCGAGGCGATCCGCGTGCTGCGGCCCGGCGGCATCGTCGCCGTCTGGTGCTATCACCTGCTCGAGATCACGCCGGAGGTGGACCGCGTGGTCCATGGCTTCGCGACCGACACCCTCGCAGAGGATTGGCCGGAGGGACGCCGGCTCGTGGACGAAGGCTACGCCTCGGTGCGCATGCCGGCTCCGGAGATCTCGGTCCCCGCCGTCGCGATGGAGCGCGATCTGACCCTGGCCGCCCTCGTCGGCTACGTGCGCACCTGGTCCGCCGTGGTGCGCCGCGAAGCGCGGACCGGCCGCGACCCGTTGGCCGAGCTCGTCCCGGCGCTGGAGCGGGCGTGGGGGGAGCGGGGCGCGGTCCGCCGGGCGCGGTGGGACCTGTCCGTGCGCGCGGCGCGCCTGCCGGAACCCCCGGCATGAGGGGTCCGAGGGGGCGGGACCCGACGACCGAGCGGCGGCCGTGCGACCGGAGCGGCGCCCCGCCCGGCCGTCCCGTCTTCAGACTGGAGGAGAGAGACGATGCTGCAAGACTTCAAGGCGTTTGTCCTTCGCGGGAACGTGGTGGACCTCGCGGTCGGGGTGGTCATCGGGGCCGCCTTCGGCGCCATCGTCACGTCGCTGGTGAACGATCTGCTGATGCCGCCCATCGGGCTGCTGCTGGGCGAGGTGGACTTCAGCAACCTCTACGCGCTGCTGCGGGAAGGGTCCCCCCCCGCACCGTATGCCTCGCTGGCGGATGCGAAGGCGGCCGGGGCGGTGACGCTCAACTACGGGGCCTTCCTCACGCACCTGACCAGCTTCCTGATCGTCGCCGCCGCCATCTTCCTGGTCGTTCGCGCGGTGAGCCGCCTGCACCGGAAGGCCGAGGCCTCCCCGGCGGCGAAGCCGCCCGAGCAGGTACTGTTGGCCGAGATCCGCGACCTCCTCAAGGCCCGCTGATGCGACGGGGCGACGGTCCTCGGACCGGAGGACACGCATGGCCTCGCTGACCGCGATCGAGGGCCTCGGCCCGTTCTACGCCCGCCGCCTGCGCGCGACCGGGGTGCACACCACCGCGTCCCTCCTGCGGCGGGGCGGGAGCGCCGACGGACGGCGCGCGCTCGCGGCCGGGAGCGGGATCGCCGAGGCGCTGCTGCTCCGCTGGGTGAACCACGCGGACCTGATGCGGGTCAACGGGGTAGGGAGCCAGTACGCCGAGCTGTTGGAGGCGGCCGGCGTGGACACGGTCGTGGAGCTGACCCGCCGCCGGCCGGAGCATCTCTGTCGCCGGATGGAGGAGGTCAACGAGCGCCGCCGCTTGGTGCGCCGGGTGCCCTCCCCCCAGCAGGTCGGGCGGTGGATCGGCCACGGCAAGCGGTTGAGCCGGGTCGTGACGTACTGAGGGTAAAGGACTATCTCGAGAGTGGAGCGGAGTATGCGTTGGAGAGTAGCGGCCGTCCTGGCGGCGGCCGGCCTGGTGGCCCCCGTCGCCGGAGTGGCGCAGGAGGCCAAGCGGCCGGTGGAAGGCACGATCGACCTGGGGTTCGTGGACGTCTCCGGCAATAGCGACGTGACCACCCTGAACGCCGCCGAGCGACTGGTGCTCCGGACGGGCGGCTGGGAATTGGTCGAGCAGTTCGCGGTGGTGTTCGGCCGGACCGACGGCGTCACCAGCACCAGCCACTGGAAGGCCGCCGTCCGCGCCGACCGGACCTTGGCGAAGCGGATCGCGCTCTTCGGGCAGGTCGAGTTCGAGCGCAACACCTTCGCCGGCATCGCGCGCCGGTTCGTGGAGACGATCGCCCTGCGGATCAGCCTCCTGGACACGCCGTCCGATCGGCTGTCGCTCGAGGCGGGAGGCTCCTACACCCAGGAGCGGAGCGCCCCGGCCGCGAGCGGAGACCCGGCCACGAGCACCTCGTTCGTGTCGGCCCACGGCGCGGCCCGCTACAAGCGGATGCTGGGCGATCCGGCGTACGTCGAGCAGTCGGTGGAGTTCCTGCCCAACCTGGAGATCTCCAGCGACGTGCGGATCTCCAGCCAGACGGCCTTGGTCGCCCCCCTTTCGAAGCAGGTGGCGCTCAAGGCATCCTACGTGATCCTGTTCGACAACCTGCCCCAGCCGGGGTTCGGGAAGACGGACCGCACCTTCAGCACTGGGGTCCAGGTCGCCTTCTGACCTCACCTTGACGGTCTCGTGGTGGCGGTCAAGGTTGCGGGGAGTGGCGCGGAGACCCATTCAACTGTGAGACGAGCATGACGACCCGAGCCAACGCCTCGCGACCCTCGGCGGCCGATTCGAAGGCCGGCAGGCCCGCGGAGGATCCCGCCGCCAACGTCGAGAAGATCCGGCAGATCATCTTCGGCTGGCAGATGGGAGACCACGAGCACCGGTTCGCCCGGCTGGCGGCCCCCGGGACGCCGTAGCGAAGCATGGTCCCTCCTCCCGAACCCTCGGTCGCTCCCCTGGGGACCGTGCTCCTGGTGGAGGACGAGCGCCCCATCCGCGACGCGATGCGGCGCGCGCTCGAGGTGGAGGGGTTCACCGTGCTTGCTGCCCGGGACGGCGCGGACGCGCTCGCGGTGCTCGGTGGCCACCCGGCCGCCACGGTGGACGTGGTGGTGACGGACGTCGTGATGCCGGAGATGAGCGGCTACGCGCTGGTGGACCAGCTCCGCGCCTCCCGACCCGGCCTCCGCGTGCTCTACATGTCCGGCTATCCCCCGGAGGCGATCCAGGCCCCGGAGCAGCGGACGCCGGGTGCAGCCTTTATTCCCAAGCCCTTCACCCCTCCCACCCTGGTGCGCCGGGTACGCGAGCTGCTGAGCCGGCCCGAGGCCTAGCCGGGCGGCACCCGCTGCTTCCACGCGGTCCCCCTTCCGTGTAAATTGCAAGGCTTTACGACACGCGAGGATATCCGGGTGCCCTACAGCATGACCGGGTTCGGGGCCGGGGAAGGCCGAGTGAATACCGGGCGCCTGCGGGTGGAGATCCGGACGGTCAACCACCGCTTCTTCAACCTCTCGCCCAAGCTGCCGGGCGATCTGGCGCCGCTGGAGCAGGAGCTCCGGGAGCGCCTGCGGCGGGACATCGACCGGGGCCACGTGTCGGTACAGATCCGCTGGGTGGAGGCCCCGGAGCGGGAGGCCGGCCTGGCGCTGAACCTGGAGCGGGCGCGCGCGGTGGTGGCGCGGCTCCGGGAGCTCCAGACCGCGCTGGGGGTGGCCGGCGAAGTGACGCTCGACATGGTCGCCCGACAGCCGGACGTGATGACCGCCGGGCCCGCGGAGGGCGAGCCGACCTCCTGGACCGACGTGGAGCCGGTCGTCGTGGAGGCGCTGTCCGAGTGCAAGGCGATGCGGCGGCGGGAGGGCGAGGCCCTGGTGGCGGAGCTCCGGCATCGACTCGAGCTCCTGGAGCAAGGGCGTCAGGCGATTCAGGCGCGCGCGCCGACCCGGATGGTGCAGGAGCGCGACCGACTGCGGGCGGCCCTGGCAGAGCTGCTCAACGGCACCCCGGTGGACGACGGCCGGGTGGCGCACGAGCTGGCGCTGGCGGCGGACCGGCTGGACATCACCGAGGAGCTGGTGCGGCTGGGCGCACACGTGGCCGCCTGTCGCGAGGCGCTCTCGGCGGATCGGCCGGTCGGGAAGCAGCTGGGCTTCCTGGCGCAGGAGCTGGGCCGCGAGATCAACACGATCGGGGCCAAGGCCAACGACGCCGAGATCACCCACCAGGTGATCGCGATGAAGGGAGAGCTGGAGCGATTCCGCGAGCAGCTCGAGAACCTCGAGTGAGGCCCTTCCTCCTCGTGCTGTCTGCGCCGTCGGGCGGGGGCAAGTCCACGATCGCGCGGAAGCTGCTGCAGGCCCGCACCGACGTGGGGTACTCCGTCTCCGCCACGACCCGCCGGCCGCGGCCGGGCGAGCGCGACGGGACGGACTACCACTTCCTGACCCGAGCGGAGTTCGAGCGCCGGGTGGAGGCCGGGGAGTTCCTCGAGCACGCGACCTACGGGGGGCATCGGTACGGCACCCTGCGGGGCGAGGTCGAGTCGATCTTCGCTCGCGGCTGCCATGCGGTGCTGGACATCGAGGTCGAGGGGGCCCGGCAGATCCGCGCCCACCTGGCCGATGCGGTGCTCATCTTCGTGCTCCCGCCCTCGGCCCAGGTGCTCGCGGCGCGATTGCGGACCCGCGAGACCGAGAGCGAGGAGGAGATCCGGAACCGCCTCGACCGTGCCGCCGCCGAGCTGGCCGCGGCGCCCGAGTACGACTACACGGTGGTCAACGACGACCTGGGGCTGGCCGTCGAACAGGTGGCCGCCATCATGGACGCGGAAGCCCGGCGGGTGAGCCGCCAGGCGGAGTTTCACGACTACATCGACGGCATACGGCACGCCCTGGTGGATCCCGCCATCCGCCATGCCGGCTGACCCCGACGGAGGACGACCCCGATGCACATCTACACCCCCAGCGAGGCCGCGCTGCAGACCGGCAACAAGTACCTCGGCGTGCTCGTGGCCGCGAAGTTCGCGCGCTACCTGAACGAGTTTCCTCGCGATCACCTCGCCCCCCGCGAGGAGAAGCTCACCACTACCTCGCTCGACGCCCTGGTCTCGGGCGGGCTCACCTACAAGCTGCTGCGCCGCCGCCGCACCGAAGCGTGACCCTCTGGGCCGGCCGGCACGTCGTCCTCGGCGTGTCGGGCGGGATCGCCAGCTACAAGAGCTGCCTTCTCGCCCGTCGGCTGACGGAAGCGGGCGCGCGGGTGGACGTGGTCCTCACGCGGGGCGGCGCCGAGTTCGTCCGGCCGGCCACCTTCGAAGCCCTCACCGGTCGCCCCGTGCTCAC
>JBFIUJ010000096.1:0-8929 GCA_041607595.1 Gemmatimonadales bacterium
CCCGGAGGCGATCCGCCTCACCGGGGAGCTCGACCCGGCCGTGCTGCAGCGGAGCCTCAACGAGGTGGTCCGCCGGCACGAGGCGCTCCGCACCACCTTCGAGACCGTGGGCGGGCGCCCGCGCCAGGTCATCGCGGCCGAGCTCACGATCCCGATGCCGGTGATCGATCTCGAGGACGTGCCGGCCGAGCGCCGGGAGCGGGAGGCCCTTCGCCTCGCGGCCGACGAGGCCCGGCGGCCCTTCGACCTCGCCCGCGGCCCGCTCATCCGGGCCCGACTGCTGCGCCTGGGCGCCCGCGAGCACATCGTCCTGGTGACGCTCCATCACATCGTCGGCGACGACTGGTCCACCACAATCCTGGTCCAGGAGGTGGCGCTCCTCTACGACGCGCTGCTGGCCGGACGCCCCGCCCCCCTGCCGGCGCTCGAGCTGCAGTACGCGGACTTCGCCCACTGGCAGCGCGCCTGGCTCCAGGGAGACGTGCTGGAGACGGAGCTCGGGTACTGGACCCGGCAGCTCGCCGGGCTGCCCCCCCGGCTCGAGCTGCCGACCGACCGGCCGAGGCCGCCGGTCCAGTCGTTCGCGGGCGACGGCTACACCTCCAGTCTCCCCGCCCGCCTCGGGCGGGCTGTCCGCGCGCTCGGCCAACAGGAGGGCGCCACCCTCTTCATGACCCTGCTGGCCGCCTTCGCCGCCCTACTGCATCGGTACTCGGGAGAGGAGGACTTCGCGGTCGGCACCCCGATCGCCGGCCGCACCCGCCCGGAGATCGAGAGCCTCATCGGCTTCTTCCTCAATACGCTGGCCCTCCGGGCCGACTGTTCCGGCGATCCGACGTTCCGGGATCTGGTCCGCCGGCTGCGCGAGGTGTCGCTCGACGCCTACGCCCACCAGGACGTACCCTTCGAGATGGTGGTGGACGCGCTCCAGCCGGAGCGCGACCTGAGCCATTCGCCGCTCTTCCAGGTGATGTTCGTCCTCCAGAACGTGCCGTTGCAGCTTCGCTTCGATCACGAGATGCCCGGCCTCGCCCTGAGCGCGGTGGAGACCCATCACAAGACCGCCAAGTTCGACCTCACCCTCTTCGCGGTGGAGGAGGGCGACGCGCTCTCGCTGGCTTGGGAGTACAACACCGACCTGTTCGACGGCGCGACCATCCGGCGCCTCGATGGCCACTTCAGGAGGCTCCTGGAGGGCGCCGTTGCGGAGCCGGACCGACCGGTCGGGGAGATCGGGCTCCTGAACGAGGCCGAGCGGCGGCAGGTGGTCGAGGGCTGGAACACCACCGAGGCCCCAATGCCGGCGGAGCCAATCGTCCATCGGATGATCGAGGCCCGGGTCGCGGAGACCCCCGACGCCACCGCCGTGGTGGACGAGGCGACGGGCGCGGGCTGGACCTTCGCCGAGCTCGACCGGCGCGCCAACCGGCTCGCCCGCCACCTGCAGGCCCAGGGCGTTGGGCCCGAGGTCCTCGTCGCGGTGGGGCTCCCGCGCTCGCCCGACTTGGTGAGCGCGCTGCTGGGGATCCTGAAGGCCGGCGGCGCCTACGTCCCGTTGGAGCCGGACTACCCGGCGGAGCGGCTCCGGTTCATGCTGGAGGACGCCGCCCCACGGGTCCTCGTGACCACGACCGACCTGCGCGACCGATTCCCGGTCTCGAGCGAAACGGCCGTCGTGTGCTTGGACCGGGACGGTCCCACCCTCGCCGCGCTCGATGCCGGACCGGTGCACTCCTCGGTGGGGCCAGAGCACCTCGCCTACGTGATCTACACGTCAGGGTCCACCGGCCGGCCCAAGGGGACGCTGCTGGAGCACCGCGGGGTGGCCAACTACCTGGCCTGGTGCGGCGAGTCGTATCCGCTCGCCCAGGGCCACGGAGCCCCGCTGCACTCCTCGATCGGGTTCGACCTCACGGTCACCAGCGTGTTCGCTCCGCTCGCGTCCGGCGCCGCGGTGCACGTGCTTCCCCCCGGGAGCGGGATCGAGACGCTGAGCGAGGCATGGCGGCGCGGCCCGGACTACGGGCTTGTGAAGATCACGCCGGCGCACCTGGACGTCCTCGGCACGCTGGTCGGACCGGACGGCGCGGCGGAGCGGACGCGGGCCTTCGTGATCGGAGGCGAGCAGCTCGTCGCCGAGACCGCCGCCTTTTGGCGCCGGCACGCGCCCGGGACCCGCCTCTTCAACGAGTACGGTCCGACGGAGACGGTCGTGGGATGCTGCGTCTACGAGGTCGGCCCCGACGATCCCGAGACAGGCGCCGTGCCCATTGGGCGCCCGATCCGGAACACGAGGCTCTACGTCCTCGACCAGCACGGATCGCCCGTGCCGATCGGGGTGCCCGGCGAGCTCTACATCGGCGGGGTCCAGGTCGGCCGGGGCTACCTGAATCGCCCGGACCTGACCGCCGAGCGGTTCGTGCCGGACCCGTTTGTCGAAGAATCCGACGCCCGTCTCTACCGGACGGGCGACCGGGCACGCTGGCGCCCCGACGGACAGCTCGAGTTCCTTGGCCGCACCGACGCCCAGGTCAAGGTGCGGGGCTTCCGCATCGAGCTGGGCGAGATCGAAGCGGTGCTCCGCGAGTGCGGCGGCGTGCGAGACGCGGCGGTGATCGTTCGGGACGATGTCGGCGAAGGACGGCGACTCGTCGCCTATGTGGCCGGGAGCGGCGACCCGGCGGGCTGGCGCGTGGCCCTGGCCCAGCGGGTCCCCGATTACATGGTGCCCGCGCTCTGGGTCGCGCTCGAGTCGCTCCCGCTCACGTCCAACGGCAAGGTGGACCGACGCGCCCTGCCTGCGCCGGACGCCGTCCGGCCGGCGGACCAGGAAGGCTACGTGGCCCCGCGGACCGAGGCCGAGGCGGCCCTGGCGGAGGTCTGGGCCCAGGTGCTCGGCCTCGAGCGGGTCGGGATCGAGGACAACTTCTTCGAGCTCGGTGGGGACTCGATCCTGTCGATCCAGGTGATCGCGCGGGCGGGCCAGCGTGGCCTGCGCCTCACCCCACGGCAGATGTTCCAGGTCCCCACGGTGGCGGCGCAGGCGGCCGCGGCGGGGCAGGGGACGCCGGTGCACGCCGAGCAGGGACTGGTCGAGGGCCCGGTGCCCCTCGGGCCGATCCAGCACTGGTTCCTGGGGCTCGACCTCCCCCAGCCCAACCACTGGAACCACACCCTGCTCCTCCAGGTGGCCCGGCCCCTCGCCCCCGCGCTGCTGGAGGGGGTGGTGGACGCCGTGCTCTCGCATCACGACGCGCTGCGCCTGCGCCTCCACCGTGCGCCGTCGGGATGGAGCCAGAGCATCACCCCGCCCGAGCCGGAGGTGCCCTTCGTCACCGTGGACCTCTCCGCAGTGCCCGACGCGGACGTCGAAGCCGCCATCGAGCGGGAGGCCGCGGCGCTCCAGCGGACGCTCGACCTCCGGCGCGGACCGCTCCTGCGGTGCGCCTACTTCCAGCTCGGACCCACGAGGCCCGGCCGCCTCTTCCTCGCCGTCCATCACATGGCGGTGGACGGTGTCTCCTGGCGCATCCTGCTCGAGGACTTCCAGGCGGCCTACCAGCAGCTTGCCATGGATCAGCCGGTGGCCCTGCCGCCGAAGACGACCGCGCTCCAATATTGGGGTGAGCGGCTGGAGGCCTTCGCCGGCTCGGCGGAGCTGGAGCCGGAGCTCGCCTATTGGACCGGCCGGGGATGGGATCGCGTCCGTCCGCTCCCGCTCGACACCCCGGGCGGGGTGAACGCCGAAGGCTCGGCCGACAGCGTCACCGTAGGCCTCGATCCGGCCGAGACCCGGGCGCTCCTGCAGGATGTGCCGGCGGTCTACCGCACCGAGATCAACGACGCGCTGCTGGCCGCGCTGGCCGAGGCGCTGGCGAAGGCCACCGAGAGCCGCACCGTGGCCCTGGAGCTGGAAGGACACGGCCGGGAGGACCTTTTCGAGGACGTGGACCTCTCCCGCACGGTTGGGTGGTTCACGACGCTCTTCCCGGTTGTGCTGGAGCTGCCGCCTCCAGGAGATCCCGGGGCGACCCTGCGGGCCGTCCGCGATCAGCTGCGCGCTATTCCGCGCCGCGGCCTCGGCTACGGCGTTCTCCGCTACCTCTCGCCCGATGCGGAGGTCCGCGCGATGCTGGCCGACCGGCCCCCCGTCCCGGTGAGTTTCAATTATCTGGGTCAGATCGACCAGACCCTCGCCGCCGCGGGACTCTTCACCCCGGCGCCGGAGGACCCCGGACCGGAGCGCGATCCGGCCGGGGCGCGGACCCACGTGCTCGACCTCAACGGGATGATCGCGGCCGGTCGCCTGCAACTGGAGTGGACCTTCAGCCCGGCGCTACATGCGCGGGGCACCATCGAGCGTCTGGCCGGAGACTTCCTGGAGGCGCTGCGGGCGATCCTGGCCCACTGCGCGTCGGTCGAGACCGGTGCGGTGGCGGCCGAGGACTTCGCGGAGTTCGGATGGGATGAGGCCGAGCTCGGCTCGATCCTGGGCGAGCTGGACAAGCTAGGAGAGTAGGCGGAGCGATGACGACCCCGAGCGTGAAGAAGAACATCGAGGACTTCTACCCCCTGTCACCCATGCAGCAGGGGATGCTGTTCCATACCCTGTATACGCCCAGCTCCGGGATGTACGTCGAGCAGCTGAGCGTGACGCTTCGCGGCGAGCTGCACGTGCCTCACTTCGAGCTCGCCTGGCGGCGGGTCGTCGAGCGGCATCAGGTGTTTCGGACCGGGTTCGTGACCGCCGGCCTCCGCGAGCCGGTCCAGGTAGTGCATCGGAAGCGGGACCTGCCGTTCGCCATCCTCGATTGGCGCGGCGGCCGGGCGTCCGACGTCCCAGCCAAGCTGGAGGCCTTCCGGCAGGCCGAGCGCACCCGCCCGATGGACCTGGCGGCGCCGCCGTTGCTCCGGCTGGCGCTGATCCGGCTCGAAGACCACGTCCACCACTTCGTCTGGAGCTACCATCACCTGCTGCTGGACGGTTGGTCGGTCCCCCTCGTCCTCCAGGAGGTCTTCGCATCCTACGAGGCGCTCCAGCGGGGCCTCGAGCTGACGCTGCCCGCGGTCCGTCCGTATCGCGACTACATCGCGTGGCTCAAGGCTCAGGACCTCGCCGAGGCGGAGCGCTTCTGGCGGGCCTATCTCGCCGGATTCACGGCTCCCACGCCGCTCGGCGTGGATCGGTCGGTTTCCGAAGACGCGCAGCCCGGCGAAACGGCTACGTTGGACGCGCGCGTCTCGGCCGAGACCTCGAGCGCGCTCCACGAGGCCGCGCGGCACCTACAGGTGACGCCCGGTACGATCGTCCACGGCGCCTGGGGGCTGCTCCTCGCCCGCAACGGGGCCGTCGATGACGCGGTCTTCGGGGCGGCGGTCTCCGGCCGCCCGCCCGATCTGCAGGGTGCCGAGGGCATGGTCGGGTTGTTCATCAACACGCTCCCCGTGCGGGTGCAAGTGGATCCCGCCGCCCCGGTCGGCGATTGGCTCCGCCGGCTCCACGCCGGCCTCGGCGAGCTGCGTGGCTTCGAGCACAGCCCCCTCCTTCAGGTGCAGGGCTGGAGCGAGCTCCCCCGCGGCCAGCACCTGTTCGAGAGCCTCCTCGTGTTCCAGAACTACCCGGTGGCGGACTCCGTGCGAGAGGCCGAGGGGAGCCTGACCTTCGAGGACCTCCAGACCGCGGAGCAGACGAACTTCCCGCTCCTCCTGGCCGTCACGCCGGGTACGGAGTACACGCTGCAGCTGGCCTACGACTCCTGCCGGTTCGCCCCCCACGTCATCGAGCGACTGGTGCAACGATTCTGCACCCTGCTGGCCGCGATGATCGAGGATCCGGGCCGACCCCTGGGACAAGTGCCGTGGCTGCCGGAGGCGGAGCGGGCGCTCGTGGTGGACGAGTGGAACCGCACCGAGGGACCGTACCCCGCCGATCGCTGCGTCCACGAGCTGGTGGCGGACCAGGCGCAACGGACGCCGGACGCGACGGCGCTGCTTGCGGCCGGCCCTGAGGGTGAGCGGGTCGCTTATGCGGAGCTGGAGGCGCGGGCCAACCGATTGGCCCGCCACCTCCACGGGCTGGGTGCCGGGCCAGGCGTGCGGGTGGGGCTGTGCCTCGAGCGATCGGTGGAGATGGTCGTGGGCGTGCTCGGCATCCTGAAGGCCGGAGCCGCCTACGTGCCGCTGGACCCACGCTACCCATCCGAGCGCTTGGCCTACATGCTGGCCGACGCGGGCGTGGAGCTGCTGGTGACCGACGAGGCGCTCGCCGGCCGGCTTCCGATCGGGTCGGCCCGCCTCGTCCGAGTGGACGCCGATGCCGAGGCGATCTCGGGTCTGAGCCCCGCGGCCCTGCCCCGCACGGCGGGTCCGGATGATCTGGCCTACGTCATCTACACCTCCGGGTCCACCGGTCGCCCCAAGGGTGTCCAGGTGGCGCACCTCGGCCTCTGCAACCTCATCACCGAACAGGTCGAGACGTTGGGCCTCTGTGGGGAGCACCGGGTGCTCCAGTTCGCCTCGCTCAGCTTCGACGCGGCCACGTCGGAGATCTTCCAAGCGCTCGTGGCCGGTGCCTGCCTGGTCGTGGCGGAGGCGGACCGGCTGTTGCCCGGCCGGGAGTTGGTCCAGACCCTCCGGGAGCAGGCCATCACTGCCGTCACCCTGCCCCCGTCCATCCTCGCCATCCTGGATCCGTCGGAGGCGCCCACGGTCACGCGGCTCATCGCGGCCGGGGAGGCGTGCACCTGGGAGACCGTGCGCCGCTGGGCACCCGGACGCCGGTTCATCAATTTCTACGGCCCCACCGAGGCCTCGATCGGCGCCACGCTGGCCTGCCTGACCGGCGAGGAAGAGCCCACCGGCGCGGTCCCGATCGGACGCCCGATCCGAAACATGCGCGCCTATGTGCTGGATCCATCCGGCTCGGCCGCCCCGATCGGGGTCGCCGGAGAGCTGTTCCTCGGAGGCGTGGGCGTGGCGCGGGGGTACCTCGGGCGGCCGGAGCTCACGGCCGAGCGGTTCGTCCCGGATCCGTTCGTGGGAGGCGGGAGTCGGCTCTACCGCACTGGTGACCGGGCGCGCTGGCGGCCGGACGGCCAGCTCGAATACCTGGGCCGCCTGGACCACCAGGTGAAGCTGCGGGGCTTTCGGATCGAGACCGGCGAGATCGAGGCGGTGCTGCAGGAGCACCCGGCCGTGCGGGACGCGGCCGTGGTGCTGCGGGAGAATGGGGAGGCCGGGGGCCCCCGGCTGGCGGCCTACGTCGTGCCCCAGCAGGAAAGCGCCATCGAGCTGTGGCCGTCGCTCTCCGAGTTCTTCGTCTACGACGATCTCCTGTACTACGCGATGACCCATGACGAACGCCGGAACGCCAGCTATCGGGCGGCCCTGGCGGGCGTCGCGGAGGGGGCCGTGGTGGTGGATATCGGCACCGGCAAGGACGCGATCCTCGCCCGGCTCGCGGTCGAGGCGGGGGCGCGGAAGGTCTATGGGATCGAGATCCTCGAGGAATCCTTCGAAGGCGCCCGGGCCAAGGTGGCGGCGCTCGGGCTCGAGGATCGCATCACCGTCATCCACGGCGATTCGCGGCGTGTCACCCTGCCGGAACTCGCCGACGTCTGCGTCTCCGAGATCGTCGGGGCCATCGGCGGGAGCGAGGGGGCGGCCGCCATCCTGAACGATGCCCGGCGCTTCCTCAAGCCGGACGGCGTGATGATTCCCCAGCGCAGCCTCACGATGGTGGCACCGGTCAGCCTGCCGGACGAGTTCATGGCCGACCCCGGGTTCAGCGCGCTCACCGGCCACTACGTGCAGCGGGTGTTCGAGCAGATCGGTCATCCCTTCGACCTCCGGCTCTGCTTGAAGGGGGTCGATCGCCGCGCCCTGCTGGCCGAGCCACGGATCTTCGAGGATCTCGATTTTCGTGACGAGGTGCCGCTGGAGTACACCCGGGTCGCGGAGTTCGAGTGCACCCGGGACGGGCGGTGGGACGGCTTCTTGGCCTGGCTCCGGCTCGAGACCACCGAGGGCGAGGTGATCGACATCCTGGATCACCAGTACTGTTGGCTCCCGGTGTTCATGCCCGGGGTCCACCCGAGCCCTCCCGTGCGCGCCGGCGACCGGATCGCGATCGACATCCGCGCCGAGCTGTGCGAGAACGGCCTGAACCCGGATTACCGCATCGACGGCGTCCTGCGGCCGTCCGGCGAGGTATCCCGGCCCTTCACCTGTGTCGCCACCCACCACGGGCGTCTGCAATACCGCGACCACCCGTTCTACGAGGCCCTCTTTGCCGGTGACCGCATCCGGATCCGCGAGGGCGAAGGGCCTGGGGCCTCCGCGATCGAGCTGCGCCGATACCTGCGGACCCGGTTGCCCGACTTCATGGTTCCCGCAGCGATCGTGGAGCTCGACGCGCTCCCCCGCACGCCCAATGGCAAGGTGGACCGGTCCGCGCTCCCGGCCCCCGGCGGGGCCAGGGAGTCGGGGGGCGACTACGCCGGCCCCAGAGACGGGATCGAGCTTCAGCTCTGCCGGATCTGGGAGGAGGTGCTCGGCCTGCCCCGGGTGGGGATCACCGACGACTTCTTCGCTCTCGGCGGCCACTCGCTGCTCGCGGTCCGCGTGAGCGCCCATGTCGAGCAGCGCCTGGGGGCGATGATCACCCTGGTCAATCTCTTCCAGCACCCGACGATCGAGCAGCTGGCGGCGTCGATCCGGTCCCAGGGTGGGGGAAAGGCCTCCCCGCTGATCGGGTTGAAGACGGTGGGGAAGGGGCCGCCCCTCGCCTTCGTCCACCCCTCCGGGGGAAGCGTGCACTGGTACGCGGAGCTGGCCAGGCACCTGGGCGAAGACCAGCCCTTCTACGCCCTGCAGGCCCAGGGCCTCCACGGGGAGGAGGAGCCGCTCACCACGGTCCCGGAGCTGGCCG